>NZ_JBFBGK010000133.1:0-19508 GCF_040684615.1 Streptomyces sp. NPDC089919 | reverse complement strand
CCCTGTTTTCGGGGCGCTGCCCCGGACCCCGCGCCTCAAACGCCGGCGGGGCTGGATTGGCGGGTCCCCGCACCGGCGGTGCAAAGGGGGGGCCCAGGTTTCGGGGCGCTGCCCCGGGCCCCGCGCCTCAAACGCCGGCGAGGCTGGAGGTGCCTCTCCCGGGCGGGGCCTCAGTCTCGGCCGCCGGTTGCGCCGTCCAGGGCGGTGAGGGTGGTGCCGCTGTGGAGGCGGGCGGTGAGGTGGGGGCGGGGGGCGCCGGGGGGTGCGGCGGGGGCTGCGAGGGTGCGGGCTTTGGCGTGGGCGTGGATCGAGCCGGTGAGGGTGATCTCGGCCACCTCGCGGCTGCCGGCGGCCAGTTGGTACCAATGTCCGGACGCCGCGCGCCAAGCCGTGCCGGCGAGGATGTGCTGGCCGAAGCGGCCGCAGGCGGCGGTGGCCCGTTCGCGGGCTGCCGTGAGTGCGGCGCCGGTCGGGGGCCGCAGCTGGACGGACACGTCGCCGCTGCCCGTCCAGTGCGTGGCGCGCAGGCAGGACCACACCGCTCGGCCGGCGCCCTCCGGTAGTTCGGAGGTGGCGAAGTCCCACAGGTTGACGGCCCGTACCGCACGTCCGTCCACCTGCTTCAGCGCGCAGGCCTCCTGGCTCCAACGCGCGCGCCCGACCGGGCCGGTCGCCTCGCGCGGCTGCCGGGCCCGGGCGGCCTCGGTGCCCTCGGCCTGGGGCGTGTAGGTCAGGTGGACCGGCAACAGGCCGCCCAGGTCGGCGAGAAGGAAGGAGTGCTTCTCCACGATCCGGACGGAGGAGGCGACTTCGAGCACCGGGGCGGCGGGGTCGCAGCCGGTGCGTTTTCCGCCCGCAGGCACGGCGACCGTGCCGTCGGTGCCGATCCGGAGGCGGTGCAAGGGAGCGTCGGGAGCGGTGAGTTCCCGGCTGCCGGCCGAGGCGATCCACGGGGCCAGCAAGTGCCGGACCGCGCCCGGCTGTTCCGTACCGACGTCCGGGCGGCGCGTGAGGACCAGTGAGGCCGCGGTGGTGACGTTGGCGTCGTCCACCCGCGCGAGGTCCAGGCTCCGTCGCCCGGCGTGTTCGGTGTAGCGGGCGAGGCGGTCGCCGTCCAGGAGGACCACCACGGCCGTACCCGGTCCGGCGTCTCCTGCGAAGAGCAACTGCGGCGGATGCGAAGGTGGTTCGGTGGAGGTTGCGGGGGCGGCCAGCAGGGCCGTGCCGGACGGGGGTGCGGCCCAGGTGCCCAGGGCGCGGGTCAGCAGCGCCTGGTCGCCGGTGCGGTCGCCGCGCGCCGGCCAGGCCGTGAAGTCCACCCGTCCGGTGTCGGACCAGGCCTGGGCGGCCACCCGTACCAGCCGGTCCGGGTCGGCGGCGGCCCGCGCGGCGGGTGCGCCCGCGTACGGGACGGCCGGACCGGGTCCGTCGCCGCCGGGCAGCAGGACCAGCGCGGTGCCCAGCGCGAGCGCCCCGGCCGCCGCGCCGAGCGCCCGTACCCGGGTCCGACGCAGCATCAGGTCGGTGGGGCGGGTGTGCACCTGCGCGGGGTGGGAGAGCGTCGCTCCGGCGCTGTCGCCGGGGGTGCCGGAGCCGTCCGCGGGCCCGGCCGTGGTGACGGCGAGTCCGGCCTGCAGCTCCTCCTCCGGAGCGGCGGCCCCGGCCAGTCGCAGCACCAGCACGGCCTCCTCCGTCGAGAGGCCGTCCCACCGGCACAGCACGTGGCCGGCTCGCGCGTAACCGCCCAGTGCGGCCAACTCCCTCGCAGCAGCGTCCAGTTCTTCGGCCACCGGCCACATCCGCAGCCCCCAGACCCAGGGGAGCTGCGGCCGGGCCCGGCCCGCCGCCCGCCGCACCACCTCGCCGCGCACCGCGGCCACCGGATCGTCGCCCTGGCCGGCCCGCCGGCCGGCTCCGCGCAGCGCCTGCTGTACGGCCCGATGGGCGCGGAGCACCCGGGCGTGCCGGTCGAGCGCGACGGGCAGCGTCAGGTACGCCAGGCGCACCAGCTGCGGGTAGCGCTCGAAGATCACCGCCTCGACCCGCCGTGCCGCCGTCCCGGGCCCGTTTCGTACGTCCATGGAGCCCACAACGAACGGATCATGGGATGGTCACACCCCTTGGTGTGCCGCCCTCCTGGGAAAGTGCCGCCGAGATCTGAAGCGGTTATTGCGAAAGATTCGCTTCAGATCTACGCTGGCCTCATGACGACGACGCCGGGACCCGCGCCCGAAGACGTTCCCGAGCCCGTCGGCCGGTACGAGCAGATCACCGATCTCGCACGGCTGCGGGCCTTCATGAACCCCCTGCGCATGCGGCTCTACCGGCTGCTGTACGCGGAGGGCCAGGCCACCGCCTCGCAGCTCGCCGACCAGGTCGACGAGACGCCCTCGCTGGTCAGTTACCACCTGCGGAAGCTGGCCGACCACGGCTTCGTGACCGGGGCGGAGGGCCGGGGCGCGGACGGCCGCGAGCGGTGGTGGCAGGTGGCGTCCGAGGGCGGCTGGGGCTTCCGCGAGTCCGACTTCGCCGACTCGCCCGAGGGCGCCGCCGCCGTCGGCGCGGTGACCCGGGGCATCTTCGACACCCGTGTCGCGCAGTACCGCACCTACCTGGACCAGAAGTCCGCCTGGGGCAAGGAGTGGTCCGACGCCTCCTTCAGCTCCGAGTGGATGCTCGACCTCACCCCGGCCGAACTCGCCGAGATGAGCGACGAACTCGAAGTGCTGGCCCGCCGTTGGCGCGAGCGGGGCAAGGCGGCGAAGGCGGCCGAGGGGGCCGACGGCCGCGCGGACGGCGGGACCGCCGGACGCGAGCGGGTCTCGGTGCACCTGTACGGCTTCCCCTTCCGGCCCTGACCGGTACCCGCCCCTGCCCCTGAGACCGGCCGCTCGCACCGGACCGGCCGGCCCCGGCATGCCGCCGAACCGCCCCCAGCGACCGGAGACCGCCATGACCTCGCCCGCGTCCGTCCTGCCGGCGCCCGCCGCCGCCCCGGCCCACCGGGACGCCAACGTGCTGCGCTGGCTCGCCGCCCACACCGCCTCGCTGGTTGGCGACGGCGTCTACTTCGTCGCCCTGGGCTGGTCGGCCCAACAGGCCGCCGGCCCCGCCGAGGTGGGCCTGGTGATGGCCGCGGGCGCGGTACCGCGCGCCCTGCTCATGCTCGGCGGGGGCGTGCTCGCCGACCGGCTCGACCCCCGCCGGGTGCTCCTCGGCAGCGACGCGCTCCGCTGCCTCCTCATCCTGGGCGCGGCCGCCGCGACGGCGCTGGCCACGCCGGGCCTGTGGGCGCTGGTCGTGGTGGCGCTGGTCTTCGGCGCGGTGGACGCGCTGTTCGTGCCCGCCGTCGGGGCCCTCCCGCCGAGGCTCACCGATCCCGACCAGCTGGCCCGGGTCACCGGCATGCGCACCCTCTCCGCCCGCCTGAGCCAGATCGCGGGGCCGCCGGCCGGCGGCCTGGCGATGGGACTCGGCGGCCCGGCCGCCGCCTTCACCGTCGCGGGCGTGCTCTTCGCGCTGTCCCTGCCCCTGCTGCTCTCGCTGCGGATACGCCCGCTCGAGCCGGCCGGGCCCCGCGGGTCCGAGGAGGCCTCCGGCGCCTCCCGCACCGCCCGGCAGGACCTGCTCGACGGTCTGCGCTACATCCGCCGCCACCGGCTGATCGGCCCGCTCGTTGCCGCCGGCGCTGTCTGCGAACTGGGCCTGGTAGGGCCCCTGAACGTCGGCCTGGTGCTGCTCAACGCCGAACGCGGCTGGGGCCCGGCCGGCTACGGCTGCATCGTCGCGGGCTTCGGTGCCGGGGCCGCGGCCAGTGCCGCGCTGCTCGCCGTCACCGGCTGGCTGCCGCGCGCCGGCCTGGTCCTGGCCGGCACCCTCGCCCTCGGCGCCGCCGGCTTCGCCGGCCTGGCCCTCCTCCCGGCCCTCGGGCCGGTGGTCGCGCTGGCCGTGGCGGTCGGACTGTGCGCCGGTACCTTCGGCAGCCTGGCCGGCACCCTCGTCCAGACCGCCTGCGACCCGGCGTACCTGGGCCGGGTCACCTCGGTGAGCATGCTCGCCATGCTCGGTCTGGCACCCCTGAGCTACCCGCTGGTCGGCGCCGCCATCGGGGCCTGGGGCGCCGCCCCGGTGTTCCTCGCCTGCGCCGCGCTGGCCGTGCTCTCCGTCCCGCTCGTCCTGGGCCCGGCCGCCGTCCGGCGCGCCGAGCTGCCGCGCCGGGCCCCGCGCCGGGGGTGACGTACGGCCGCCCGGCTGAAGATCACCCCCACGGCGTCCGTATGATCCGGACGCACGAACGAACGGGGGCACGGAATGAAGACATCGACGAGACGGCTCGTGGCACTGGCCGCGGTGCTGGCGTGGGCCGGCACGGGCTGCGGCGGTTCGAGCGGCGGTACGGGCGTCCCCGCGGGCGCGGGCGCGGGCGCGGCGTCGGTCGGTACCGCGAACGGTGTCCCGGCGAGCACCCGGGACGCCCAGGCCGACGCCTCGGACCTGGTGGGTACCTGGACCAATGCGGGCGGGGCCCGGCTGAGCCTGCGGGCGGACCGGAGCCTGTCCGCGCAGGGTGTCCGCGGGTCCGTGCGCGGCGGGACCTCCTGCACCGACACGCTGACCGGTCGCTGGGCCTTCTACGGCCCGTCCGACGCCAAGGGCCAGGCCCGGCCCGACGCCCGGCTGACCCGCGGTGGCCGTGTCGACCTGGCGGACCGTGCACCCGATCCGGCGTCCTGCACGCTCTCGGCGCTGGTACGACGCGACGGGCAGGCCCTCGCGCTGTGCCTGGTGGAGGACCCGGACACGCCCTGCTCCGACGAGGAACTGCTGCGGCCGGAGCGGTCGGCCGGAGCCACCGCGACACCGACGGCCTCGGCGAACCCGTCGGCGGACGACGACGATGACGACGACGGCTTCGGCAGCCGCTCGGGCAGCAAGAGCCGGAAGTCCGGCGGCACGTCCAAGAAGTCGAGCAGCTCCCGCAAGACCCGGCACTGACGCGCGGGGCGGGGGAGTCGGGGCGGCGGCCGCCGGCCGTGGCTTTCCCGCCCCGGTCCGGCTACCGCCCGGCCCGGCGCCGCTCCAGCCACGCCCGGTGGTGGTCGACCACCGTCTCCTCCCACGGCCGGTAGACGATCCCGAGCTCGTCGGTGCTCCGGCGGTTGTCCACCGCGAAGCGGATGCCGAGGTGCTTGCGGATGTAGTCCTGGGTGAGGCCGAAGGCCGGGCCCAGCAGCCGCACCGGCCAGTGCGGCAGCCCCCAGCGCGGCAGCCGGGGGTCCCGCGGGCGCACTGCCAGCAGCGCCCGCGCCATCTGGCGGAAGGAGACCATCTCCGGCCGGGCCAGGATGTACCGGCCGTGCGCCTCGGGGCGTTCGGCGGCGGCGATGTGGGCCGCGGCCACGTCCCGGACGTCCACGAACGTGAAGGCGAAGTCGGGCGCCCCGTAGCAGAAGTAGCCCTTGAACAGCTCGTCGACGAGGAAGAGGCTGCCCGACTCGGAGGCCGGGGTCAGCGAGGGCCCCAGCACCAGGCCCGGGTTGACCGACACCATCCGCCAGCGGTCCTGGGCCCGGGCCGTCTCCCAAGCGGTCTGCTCGGCGAGCGTCTTGGCGTAGTGGTACGGGTTGTCCGCGGGCGTACTGGTGGTGTTGACGTAGCGTTCCGTCAGCGTCCGGTCCGTCATCTCCAGCACGTCCGCGTAGTCGCCGAAGATCGCGCCGACGGTGGAGGTGAAGACCAGCCGCTCGACCGACGGGGTCGCCTCGATGGCCGCCAGGACGTTGCGGGTGCCGGCCACCGCGGGCTCGACCACGTCCCGCCGGCCGTCCTTGATCTGCTCGGGCATCAGGAACGGCGAGGCCACGTGGAAGACCACCCGGCAGCCGGCCATCGCCTCGTCGAAGGAGCCCGCCGCCAGCAGGTCGGCCTCGAACAGCTCCAGCCGCCCGGGGTGCCGACCGGCCATCTCCGTCAGCGGCCCCACCTTCGCCGCATCGGCCAGCGACCGTACGGTGGCCCGCACGTGGTAGCCGCGCTCCAGCAGCTCGTCCACGAGCCGGCTCCCGACGAACCCGCTGCCCCCGGTCACCAGTACCGGACCCTCTCGCACCACGCCCGCGCCCCCTTCGGCCATCCCGTCCCACCCGCCCCGGCGGCCGCACCCTACGCCGGGCGTGCGGGTACCACCAGATGCCCGGGGGCGGTGTCCGGTGGATTCCAGGCCCCGTCGCGGCCGTCAGCCGGCGGAACGGGCGTCCCGGGGGACGCTGTCGTACGGGGGTGCCGGCCGGCGGGTGTGCCGGGTGCGAATCGCCGTGCCGGCCAGGACCATGGCCGCGGCCAGCGCGTACGCCACGGCGCCCGCCGGCTTCCACGCCCAGGAGGTGACGGACGCGGCTGCGCCGGCGACGGCCACGCCGAGCCATTCCCAGCGGCCGTCCAGCGCGACCAGGGCGACCAGGAGCAGGGCGTACCAGGAGTAGCCGGGCGTGGTCAGCAGGAAGGCCGTGCCGGTGACCAGCAGGGCACCGCGCCAGGGCCGTTCGGGATCGCCGCGCCGGATCACGTACACGCTCACCGCGGCCGTGCCCACGAGTACCGCGGGCATCGCCCAGGCGTCGGGCATCAGGTGGCGCAGCAGGACGTACCGGCGGCCTTCGGTGGGGTCCTGGTAGCCCTCCTCCGCCGCGTAGCCGCCGAGGTAGCCGAAGACGGACGAGTGCGAGAGCAGCACGTACGGCAGGTAGAGCGCGGCGAGCACGGCCGCGGCCGGGAGCACCGTCGCGGCCGCGTCCCGCCACCGGCGTACCCCGGACAGGGCGCCGGGGAGCAGGACGGCGGGCAGCAGCTTGACCGCGATCGCCAGACCCAGCACGGCGCTGCCGGCCGCCCGGTGCCGCAGGGTCAGGCCGAGCGCGGCGACGGCGAGCAGCACCCCGAGCACGTCGGCGTGGGCGCTGTTGACCGCCTCCACGGGGACGGCCGGGCACCAGGCCCAGTACGCCGCGGTGCGCGGGTCGCCGCGGCGCCGCAGGATCCGCAGCAGCACCAGGGTGGTGGCGACGGCCAGCAGGGCTCCGCCGGTCTGCAGGGCCTTGTGCCGGACGCCATCGGGGGAGACGGCGTGCACGGCGAGGAAGTACAGCTCACCGGCCGGCGGGTAGATGGTGTGGACCAGGGGGCGGTTGATCCGGGTGCACACCCCTTCGGACACGGGGACGAGGTCCGGTCCGCCGCAGGCCGCGCCGCTCGGGAAGAGCCACGGGTCCCGGAGCGAGCGGAGCGCCGGGTCCGCGGGGGCGTGGTCGTACGGCGAGATGCCCGCCGCCTGCACCCGGCCGTCCCAGGCGTACCGGTAGGAATCCGTGCTGGTGCGCGGCGGCGCGACCAGCCCGGTGGCGGCCACCGCGATCCCCCCGGCCAGCACCAGCCCCACGGCCCGCCGCACCGGCACCCCGCGCAACGCCCGGACGGCCGCGGCGAAGAGCAGCCACGCCGCCGCGTACCAGCAGGACAGCCCCGCCGGATCACTGAAGTACCCGTCCTTGCGCACGGTCCCCACGAGCACGGCCACGAGCGCGACCAGCAACACGGCGGCGACCGCACCGGACGGCGGGCGGCGCGGCCGGTGCCCGTGGCCGGCATCGGTGGACGGGATACGGGAGCCGGTCGCGGCGGTCGCTCGTGTCACGCCCCCACCCTGTCAGCGCCCACCCGCCGACGCCCGCCCCCGAGCCGGTCCGTCCGCGTTTCGTAAGGTCCGCCGGCCCCTCGCCCGCCAAGCCTCAGAGCCAGCGGGCCAGCCGCCGGCTCCCCTCGGGGTGATGGCCCACCCCCACCCGTGCCGGCGCGGCCGACAGCGGATGACCGCCGTCCCCAGCACGACCACGAGCGACCTCAGTGCGGCGGCGTTCTGACGCGACGTCACCCAGGAGATTGCCGGTCCCGGGACGCGCACCCGATCGGGTACGCCCTGGTCGACACCGCCCAGCTGCGCACCGATCTCGGTGACGGGCGCGGTGTCATCGACCTGTGCGAGGCCGCGCTCAACGATGCGGACGGTCTCCTCGACCGGATCGGCGACGACCTGCCGTGGGGGAACGCCTGCTGACGCACGGCCCATGCGCCCGTGGCACGATGCGCCGGTAGGCCGGGAACTTGCCGAGGTCCTGGCGGTCGTGAACGAGGGGAGCTGACATGGGCGTGCCCGCACCGCTGTCCGACGAGGAGATCACCGCCCGGCTGGCCGAGCTGCCGGGCTGGAGCCGCGAGGGCGACGAGATCACCCGCACCTACGCGATCCGCTACCATGCTGCCGTGGCGGCCATCGTGACGATCGCCGACCGGTCCCGGCGGATCCAGCACCACGCCGATCTGGACCTGCGCATCGACCACCTCCGCGCCGCCATCACCACCCACGACGCCGGCCACCGCCTCACCGAAGCCGACTTCGACCTCGCCCACCGCATCGACCAGATCGTCACGGCCCACCAGGAGATTCCGCTCGACTGACCCTCCGTCGGCAGGGCCCGAGAGGGCGTGCGGCCGAGGCGCCGGTCGTCAGTGCGCTCGTGCGTTGAAGGTGGCGATCTGGGTGGGGAGTTCGGTGAGGGTTTCGATGCGGAAGGTCGGGAGCTTCACGGCTTCGGGGGTGTGCCACTGGATCGTGGCCCAGGGGCCCCGGCGGATGAGTGCCGTGTGCATGCCGGCGGCGGCGCCGGGGCGGAGGTCGTTGTCGATGCGGTCGCCGACGTACAGGATCTCGTCGGGGGCGAACGGGACGACCTCGGCGACGCGTTCGAAGAAGGCGGGGTCCGGCTTGGCCGCGCCCCAGTCGTCCGACGTGCCGATGAGGTCCACGTCCGCGCTGAACAGCTCCCGCAGTAGCCCGCCCGCGCGGACCGTCTGGTTGCCGGCGATGGCCAGCCACAGTCCGGCCGCCCGCAGGGCGGCCAGGGCCGGCCGGACGTCGGGGTAGAGGTCGCCCTCCCCGAACCACTCCGGCTGCCCCGCCGCCGCGCGGGCCTCGCGCTGCTCGGTCAGGTCGAAGCCGGGCCGGAACTCCTGGAAGGTCTCGCGGTAGTCGCGGCCCTGCGCCACCACGGCGCCGAAGACCGCCGTGAGGGTGTGCCGCGGGACGCCGAGCCAGTCGGCCCAGGTGCCGTACTCACGGGTCTCGTCGACCAGGCACTCGCCCACGTCGAAGACCACAGCGCGAATCGTCATACGGTCACCCTACGAGCCCGCGGCGCGGGCGGCCGCCCGCCCCCGCTCCCGCCCGCGCCAGGGTGGTGTCCGTGTTTCGTAAGGTGTTCCGGGCCCCTGGCAGGGGGGTCGGCGGGGTTGCATGGCGGGTATGGGATCGCGTACCGGCGGAGGCCGGAATCCTCGATGGAGCGTGCCGCCGGGGCTGCGGGCGGAGGTGCTGGCCGCTCGGCTGCGGGCGGCGCGGCCGCCGGAGTTCAGGGGGCGGCTGCACGACGCCCGGACCGCCACCGTGCTCGGCCGCTGGCTGGGCGGGGCCCTCGCGGTCTGCTTCCTGACGGGGCTGGTCAGCCACTACCTCCAGCACCCGCCGGGCTGGCTGGCCGACCACCTGCCCGCCCGGCCCGCGTGGGGCTACCGGCTGACCCAGGGGCTGCACGTCGGGACCGGGCTCGCCGCCATCGTGCTGCTGCTCGCCAAGCTGTGGACGGTCTACCCGCGGCTGTTCGCCTGGCCGCCGGTCCGGTCGGTGCTGCACGCGCTGGAGCGGCTGTCGGTGGCGGTCCTGGTGGCCGCGGGGCTGTTCGAGCTGTTCAGCGGGCTGCTCAACATCGCCGAGTGGTACCCCTGGCCGTTCTCCTTCGTCCCCGTCCACTACGCCGTCGCCTGGGTCGTGGCCGGTTCCGTCCTGCTGCACCTGGCCGTCAAGGCCCCGGAGATCAGGGCGCATTGGAGCCGCCGGTCGGCCGGCACCCTCGCGCTGCCCGACGAGGAGCGGGACGGACCGGACCGGCGGGCCCTGCTGATCGGCGTCGGGGCCGCGGTGGGCGCGGTGACGCTGACCACCGTCGGCCAGTCCGTCACCCCCCTCGCGGCCCTCGACCTGCTGGCCCCCCGCCACCCCGGGTACGGGCCCCAGGGCCTGCCGGTGAACCGCACCGCCGCCGCCGCGGGCGTCACCGCGGCCACCGTCCG
Organism: Streptomyces sp. NPDC089919; assembly: GCF_040684615.1. Taxonomy (NCBI): domain Bacteria; kingdom Bacillati; phylum Actinomycetota; class Actinomycetes; order Kitasatosporales; family Streptomycetaceae; genus Streptomyces; species Streptomyces sp. NPDC089919. Next base: position 9,329 of record NZ_JBFBGK010000133.1, on the reverse strand, counting down.
CGACTGGCACCTCGACGTGCTCGGCCCGCGGCCGTACCGGCTGAGCCTGGCCGAGCTGAACGCGCTGCCGCAGACCCGGGTCGCTCTGCCGATCGCCTGCGTCGAGGGCTGGAGCGTGGGCGCCGACTGGAGCGGGGTGCGGATCCGGGAGCTGATGGCCCGGGCGGGCGCGCCCCGGGGCGCGGGCCTGCGGGTGGTCTCCCTCGAAGCGCACGGCGCGTACCGGGTGATGGAGATGGGCCGGGACTACGCCGAGGACCCGCTGACCCTGCTGGCCCTGCGGCTGGGCGGCGAGGTCCTGGCGCCGGACCACGGCTACCCGGCGCGGATCATCGCGCCGAACCGGCCCGGCGTGCTGCAGACCAAGTGGGTCGCCCGACTGGAGGTGCTGTGATGAGGATCCCCGTGGCCCGCGGCGCGCTGGGCGCGTGCGGCCTGCTGCTGACCGGTTACGGCGGCTGGCAGTTGGCCTCCCTGCCGGACCCCTCCGACGCCGTCGTCTGGCTGGGCGGCGCACTGGTGCTGCACGACGGCGTGATCGCCCCGCTGCTGCTGGCCGTCGGCCTGCTGGTGGCGGCGGTGCCGGCGCGCCGGGCGGTCCGCGGCGCGCTCCTGACCGGCGGTGTGCTGGTGCTGATCACCCTGCCCCTGCTGCTGCGGCCGGGTGCCCCGCCCAACCCCTCGGCGCTGCCGCTGCCGTACGGGCGCAACCTCGCTCTGGTGCTGGCCGCGGTGGCCGTACTCACCGCCGCCGGGACCTGTCTGACGTACCGTCGGAAGCACCGCACGCCGAAGGGGAGCGTCCCCCGGCCCCCGGCCGGTGAACGCTCCCCGTGAGCAAGTCCGGCTAGCGGGGCACGAGTTCCGCGAACCGGCGGCCGTCCGCGGCCCAGGCGCCGGCCACCGTCCAGCCCGCCCGCCGGGCGTGCCGGCGCAGGGCCCGGGGTCCCACCCGGGCCCACGGGAACGGCGTACCGAGGCCGCCGCGGCCGTCGTCGAGGCGGACCTCGCAGCGCTCGTCCACCTCGACGGCGGCCGACTCGGCGATCAGCCGGCCGCCCGAGGCGAGCAGGTGCGCGGTCCGCCGCAGCAGGGCGACCGGATCGCCGCCGATGCCGATGTTGCCGTCCACCAACAGGGCGGTGGTCCACCGCCGTTCGCCGGGCAGCGGGTCGAAGACGGACCGGCACAGCGCGGTCCCGCCGCGCCGCACGGTCGAGGTCACCGCGGCCGGGCTCACGTCCACCCCGAGCACCGGATGCCCCCGCTCGGCCAGCGCGGCCACCAGCCGTCCCGGTCCGCAGCCGATGTCCAGCACCGCGCCGTGGCACCGGGCCAGCACGCTGCCGTCCGCGGAGTCAGCTGCCGCGCACCAGCGTTCCACCTCCAGCGGCAGCAGCCAGCCGTCGGCCCGGCGCAGGAAGAGCGGCCCGCGCCCGGCGCGCAGCGCCACCGCGTACGGGTCCTCCCGCCAGGCCGGACCGGCGACCGCCGCCCCCCGGACGGGGGCCGGCGCGGTCACCGGCCCGCCCGTACGGCGGCGGTGGCGTCCCGGTGCACCGCGGCGAACCGGCCGTCCGGTACCAGGGCGGCCACCTCGGCCGCGTCCGCCGCCGCGTCCACGTCCCGCAGCCGCGGCAGCAGCCCGGTGCGCAGCCCCGCGGCCCGCAGCCGTGCGTACTGCTCGGCCCCCGTCTCCGGTACGGACATGGGTACGCCGAGCAGCAGTGCCGGGTCGGGCGCCGCCAGGCCCAGCGCCCAGAAGCCGCCGTCCTCGGCGGGCCCGAACCACGCGTCGTACGTCCCGAAGTCCAGCGCGGGCGCCAGCAGGTCCGGGGTGACCTGGGGGGTGTCCATGCCGATCAGCAGCGCCGGGCCCGGGCAGCCGGCGAAGGCGGCGGCCAGTCGCCGGTCGAGGCCCCCGCCGCACTGCGGGACCACCTCGAAGCCGGCCGGCAGCCAGGGCCCCGGCGCGCCGTCCAGGACCAGGACGTGCCGGTCGGCCGGGGTGGCGGCCACCGCGGCCAGGGTGTCGGCGAGCGCGGCCGCGGCCAGCGCCGCCGCCTCGGCGGGCGTGAAGGGCGGGGTGAGCCGGGTCTTGACCCGGCCGGGCACCGGCTCCTTGGCGATCACGAGCAGGCTGGTCACCGGGCACCCCCGGCGGCCGTCGCGTAGGGCGGCTCGGCGAGGACCGCCCGCATGTCGCGGACCGCGTGGTAGGTGCCGCGCCAGGTGCCGGTCACCTTCGACTTCCCGGTCCTGGGCAGGTAGGGCACGTCTTCCTCGCGGACCCGCCAGCCCGCGTCGGCGGCCCGGACGACCATCTGGAGCGGATAGCCGGAGCGCCGGTCGGTCAGCTCCAGGCCCAGCAGTGCCTCGCGCCGGGCGGCGCGCAGCGGTCCGAGGTCGTGCAGCCGCAGCCCGGTGCGGCGGTGCAGCATCGTGGCCAGGGCGCGGTTCCCGGCCCGGGCGTGCAGCGGCCAGACGCCCCGCTCCTGCGGCCGGCGGCGGCCGAGCACGAGGTCGGCCTCGCCGGCGGCGACCTGCCGGACGAAGCCGGTCAGCAGGCCCGGATCGAGTGAGGCGTCGCAGTCGCAGACGCAGACGAACTCGGCCTCCGCGGCCATCAGCCCGGCGTGGCAGGCGGCCCCGAACCCGCGCCGGGACTCGGGTACGACGGTGGCGCCCAGCGAGCGGGCGATCTCGGCGGACCCGTCGGTGGAGCCGTTGTCCACCACCAGGGCCCGCCAGCCGTCCGGGATCCGGGCCAGCACCCAGGGCAGGGCCCCGGCCTCGTTGAGACAGGGCAGGACGACGTCTACGGAATGTTCGGTCACGAGTGACACCGTAGGAATTTCCGCCGGACATAGCGGACACCGACTCCTTACGAAAGAGGGACGTCGGGTGACGCCGCGTCCCAGGTGGCGCATGAGTCGTCCACCCGTACGGCACTCGCACACCAGTCCTTACGAAACGCGGACATCCGTCCGGCGGCGGCCCGCGGGTGCGGAGGTCGGCGCCGGAGGATGCCAGGCTTGAGGCCATGACCACGCCCACCCCGCCCGCGCGGATCCTCGTCGTCGACGACGACCCCACCGTCGCCGAGGTCGTCACCGGCTACCTGCACCGGGCCGGCCACCGCGTCGAGCACGCCGCCGACGGCCCCGCCGCGCTCGCCGCGGCCACCGCGGGCACCCCCGACCTCGTCGTCCTCGACCTCATGCTGCCCGGCATCGACGGCCTGGAGGTGTGCCGCCGGCTCCGTGCCGAGCGGCCCGTCCCGGTGATCATGCTGACCGCGCGCGGGGACGAGGACGACCGGATCGCGGGCCTGGAACTGGGCGCCGACGACTACGTCACCAAGCCCTTCAGCCCGCGCGAGCTGGTCCTGCGGGTCGAGTCGGTGCTGCGGCGCAGCGGCGCCCGGAGCGCCCCGGAGGCCGCGAGCGCCGTGCTGCGCGCCGCCGGGATCACGCTCGACCCGGAGACCCGCCGCGCCACCAAGCACGGGCGGGACCTCACCCTCACCCTGCGCGAGTTCGACCTGCTCGCCCACTTCCTGGGGCACCCGGGCCGGGCCCACGCCCGCGAGGAGCTGATGCGGGACGTCTGGGGCTGGGACTTCGGCGACCTCTCCACCGTCACCGTCCACGTGCGGCGGCTGCGCGCGAAGATCGAGGACGACCCCGCCGCGCCCCGGCTCATCCAGACGGTGTGGGGGGTCGGCTACCGCTTCGCGCCGGCGGCGGACGGGCCGGAGACGGCAGCGCCGGCGGGGCCCGGCGCGCCCGCGGGGGAGGAGCGGCCGTGAAGGACGTCCTGCTGATCGCCCTCTTCGCCCTCGGTGGCGCGGCCTGCGCGGGCACCCTCGGCGCGCTGGTGCTGCGCCTGCTGCGGCACCGCTCGGTCACGGTCTCGCTGGCCGTGGTGGTGGCCGTGCCGGTGACCGCGATGCTCGCCGGCACCCTCGCGGTCGCCTGGGCGATGTTCCTGTCCCCGCACGACCTGACCGTGGTCACCCTGGTCGTGGCGATGGCGGCCGTGGTCTCGCTGGCCGCCGCCCTCCTGCTGGGCCGCTGGGTGGTGGCCCGCAGCCGCGACCTGGCCCGGGCGGCCCGCGACTTCGGCGAGGGCGGCAGCTTCGCCGCCCCCGCCACCCGGGCCACCGCGGAACTGGCCGACCTGGCCCGCGAGCTCGCCGCCACCAGCGCCAAGCTCGCCGCCTCCCGGGACCGGGAGCGGGCCCTGGAGTCCTCCCGGCGCGAGCTGGTCGCCTGGATCTCGCACGACCTGCGGACCCCGCTCGCCGGGCTGCGGGCGATGGCCGAAGCACTCGAGGACGGCGTGGCCACCGACCCGGGGCGTTACCACCGGCAGATCCGCACCGAGGTCGAACGCCTCAACACGATGGTCGGGGACCTCTTCGAGCTGTCCCGCATCCACGCCGGCGCCCTCGAACTGACCCCCAGCCGGGTCTCCCTGCGCGACCTGGCCGCCGACGCGCTCCTGGGCGCCGACCCGCTCGCCCGCGAACGCGGGGTGCGGCTGCTCGGCGAGGACATCGCCCACGTACCGGTGGACGTGGACGGCAAGGAGATCACCCGGGTGCTGGGCAACCTCCTGGTCAACGCCATCCGGCACACGCCCTCCGACGGGACCGTCGCCGTGCACGTGGGCCGGCGGGAGCGGACCGCGGTGCTTTCCGTCACCGACGGGTGCGGCGGCATCCCCGAGGAGGACCTGCCGCGGGTCTTCGAGACCGGCTGGCGGGGCAGCCCGGCCCGCACGCCCCCGGCCGGCGCCGGCCTCGGGTTGGCGATCGTACGGGGGATCGTCGAGGCCCACGCCGGTCGGGCGGCGGTGCACAACGTCCCCGGCGGCTGCCGCTTCGAGCTGACCCTGCCGCTGGCCAACGCCGCCGACGCCTGATCGGCCGGTGGGCGGGCGTCCGACGGCGCCCGCCCCTGTCGCACGGCGCTACCCGACCCCGGCCGAGGCCCGCTGGCCGGCGCGCGCGAACTCGGTCATGCCCTCCGCGAAGCCCACCTCCGGCCGCCAGCCCAGCTCGTGGCGGAGCCGGGCGGAGTCCGCCGTGATGTGCCGGACGTCGCCCAGCCGGAACTCCCCGGTCACCACCGGCGCCGGCCCGCCGTGCGCGGCCGCCAGGGCGGCGGCCATCTCGCCGACCGTGTGCGGCTCGCCGCTGCCGGTGTTGTAGGCCGTGTGCCCGCCCTCCGGCCGCCGCGCCAGACCGGCCAGCGCGGCCGTGTTCGCCCGGGCGACGTCCCGGACGTGCACGAAGTCCCGGCGCTGCCCGCCGTCCTCGAAGACCCGCGGCGCCTCGCCCCGGGCCAGCGCCGAGCGGAAGAACGACGCCACCCCGGCGTACGGCGTGTCCCGGGGCATCCCCGGCCCGTAGACGTTGTGGTAGCGCAGCGAGACGGCCCGCCCTCCGGTCGACCGGGCCCAGCAGGCCGCCAGGTGCTCCTGGGCCAGCTTCGTCACCGCGTACACGTTCCGCGGATCGGCCGGCGCGTCCTCCGCCACCAGACCGGGTACGAGCTCGGCCCCGCACTGCGGACAGCGCGGCTCGAAGCGGCCCGCCGCCAGGTCGGCCGCCGCGCGCGGGCCCGGCCGTACGACGCCGTGGGCCGGGCACGCGTACCGGCCCTCCCCGTACACGACCATCGACCCGGCCTGCACCAGCCGGCGCACCCCCGCCTCGGCCATGGCCGCCAGCAGTACGGCCGTCCCGTGGTCGTTGCAACTCACGTACGCCGCCGCGTCCGAGAAGTCCTTGCCGAGCCCCACCATCGCCGCCTGGTGGCAGACCGCGTCCACTCCGCGCAGCGCCCCGCGCACCGCCTCGGCGTCGCGGACGTCACCCCGGACGAACTCCGCCGCCGGCAGCGCGGGGACGGCCGGATGGGCGGCCGGCAGCAAGGCGTCCAGCACCACCGGCTCGTGTCCCGCGGCGGTCAGCGCGGTCACCACGTGTGAGCCGATGAACCCGGCTCCTCCAGTCACAAGTACTCGCATACCGGCCGACGCTACGCATGCCAGGGGCCCGGGTCCGGCTCCCGCACCCGCCCGTAAGAAATCCGTCACCGCCCGGCGGCACCGGCTGCGATCATGGCCGGGTCCCCGCCGTCCGCCAGTACGACCGGAAGTGGTGCAGCAGTGACGTCCGTTCCGCCCGATCCCTCGGTGCTCCACCCGGTGCCCGGACAGCCGCGCGTGGTCCTCCTGAAGCCGCTGGTCTCCTCCCCGCTCATCGAGGTCGGCGAGTTCTCGTACTACGACGACCCGGAGCACGCCACCGACTTCGAGACCCGCAACGTCCTCTACCACTACGGCCCGGAGAAGCTGGTCATCGGGAGGTTCTGCGCCCTGGGCACCGGCGTGCGCTTCGTCATGAACGGCGCCAACCACCGGATGGACGGCCCCTCCACCTTCCCGTTCCCCATCATGGGCGGTTCCTGGTCCGACCACTTCGACCTGATCACCGGCCTGCCCGGGCGCGGGGACACGGTGGTGGGCCACGACGTCTGGTTCGGCCACGGCGCCATGGTGATGCCCGGAGTCCGGATCGGCCACGGCGCGGTGATCGCCTCCGGCGCCGTGGTCGTCGAGGACGTCCCGGACTACGGCATCGTCGGCGGCAACCCGGCCCGCCTCATCCGCACCCGCTACAGCGAACCCGACATCGCCCGGCTGCTGGCCCTGGCCTGGTGGGACTGGCCGCTCGACCACCTCGGCCGGCACCTGCGCACGGTCATGTCCGGCAGCGTCGACGCACTCGAGGCGGCCGCGCCCGGCCGGTGACGGCCTCCGGCGCGACGGGACGGGTGCCATTGGCCGCCGCAGGCCGCGACGGGGCGGCGGACCGGGACTACCCGTCGGCTGCCGTGGTGCGCAGCAGGAGCAGGGCGGTGTCGTCGGTGTAGCGGGCGGTGGGCCAGGCGCGCCGTACCAGCCGGTCGACGAGCGCGTCCACCGGCTCGTCGGCGTACCGGGCGAGCTGGTCCGCGAGGTCGGCGGCGGTTCGGTCGGCCTCGGTACCGGGCACCTCCACCAGGCCGTCCGTGTACAGGGCCAGGGTGCTGCCCGGCGCCAGGTCGAACTCGCCGACCGGGTAGCCGTCCGCGGCCTCGACGCCCAGCGGCGGAGCCGGGTCGATCCCCAGGACCGTGCCGGGCCGGCCGGGCCGGTGCAGCAACGGCGGCGGGTGCCCGGCGCTGACCACCGCCACCCGGCCGCGCGGCAGGTCGATCCGGGCGTACAGGCAGGACACCAGCAGGTCGGTGCCCAGATCGGCGAGCACCCGGTCCGTCCGGGCCAGCACCTGCTCCGGCGGGGCGCCGGCGGTGGCGCGGATGGCGGTGCGGACCTGGCCCATCAGCGCGGCCGCGGAGACGTTGTGGCCCTGGACGTCCCCGATGACCGCCGCGACGGTGGTCGCGTCGAGCCGGATCACGTCGTAGAAGTCGCCGCCGACGTCCATGCCGCTGCTGGCGGGCAGGTAGCGGGCGGCCATCGTCAGACCGGGCACCTCCGGCAGGCCGTGCGGCAGCAGGGTCTCCTGGAGGCCGCGGGCCAGCCCGTGCACCGCGTCGTACAGACGGGCGCGGTCCAGGGCCTGGGCGACGAGGCCGGCGAGCGAGGTGAGCACCGCGCGTTCGTCGGCGGTGAAGGCGCGCGGGTGGTCGTACGACAGGATGCAACAGCCCACCGGGCGCCCGGAGATCATCAGCGGCAGGAACGCCCAGGCCTGCTTCCCGCTCATCCGCGGGGCCCCGGGGAACGCCTGCGCAAGCTCCTCGACGCTCGCGAAGAACGACGGGGCACCGGTGGCCAGCACGTGCCCGGCGGGGGTGAGGCCGGTGTCCAGCGGCAGGCCGTCCAGGCGCTCGATGGTCTGCGGGTCGTACCCGTGCCAGCCGGTGATCTTCAGCCGGCCGGCCTCGGCGGCGGACAGCACCAGGCCGTCCGCGTCGAAGGCCGGCAGCACCTGGTCGGCGACCAGCTCGACCACGTCGCTGACCGCGACGGTCTCGGTCAGCGCGGCGGCCAGGTGCAGGAGCTGGTAGAGCCGGCCGGTGGGCGCGGGACGGGGGACGGCCGCGGTACCGGGCCGGCCGGGGCCGTCCTGCGGTGCGTCGGGCGCGGGGCTGATCCGGACGCTGATGCCGCTGGCGTCCGGGAAGAGCTCGAAGCGCAGCCGGCGCTCCGGCGGCGGCCGCCCGGCGGTGAACTCCACCGGCTCGCGGCTGATGACAGCGGTGCGGTACCGGTCCTCGACGGCCGGCTGGTCCAGCCAGGGCAGGGACTGCCAGGGCCGGGTCCCCAGCAGCCGGCTCGCCTCCCCGCCCAGCAGGGCGGCCGCGGTGGCGGTGACGAAGGTGATCCGGCCCTCCAGATCCAGGGCCAGCGCCCCCTCCGGCAGCCGCTCCGCGTAGTCGGCGGCGGCCTGCGGGGTGCGGCCCGGGTACGCGTGCGGTGCGGCCGGCGCAACCACGCGGGGCTCGGCGGGCGGCCCCGGGGCGTCGGGGCACTCGTCGAGGACGTGGGCGATGCCGCGGGCCGCGGCGGCGATGTGGCCGCGCTCGCGGCGGGTACTGCCGGCCGGGTGCGCGGCCGGCCACAGCAGCACCAGCCCGCCCCACCAGCGGGAACGGCCCGGCAGGGGCGCGGCGGCCAGGGCGAAGCGGTACGGCATGCTGGCCGCGACCCGTGGATAGCTGCGGGCCAGCTCCTCCTGGGAGCCGACCCACACCAGCCGCTTCTCCCGCACGGCGGTGCTGATCGGGACGGGGGCGTCGAGGGGGATCCGGTGCCAGGGCCGGGCGACGTCCTCGGGGAGGCCGCACAGCACGGTCAGGCCGATGGCCTGGGCGGTGTGGTCCAGGAGGTAGACGGCGCCGCCGGTGGCTCCGGTGCGGCGCACGGTCTCGGCCAGCGCCGCGTCAAGCCGCCCCGCCCCCTCACCCCCCTCCGCCAAACCTCCCATACCAGGACCATACGCCGCCCCCCGCCGTGCCGGCCCGACACCCGGGCCCCGCCGGTAGCGGTCCGGCCATTCCAGCCCCGCCGGCGTACCTTTGGGCGCGGCCCCGAGCAGCCCTCCTTGCCGGGGTCCGGCAATTCCAGCCTCGCCGGCGTTTGAGGCGCGGGGTGCGGGGCGGCGCCCCGGAAACTGGGCTCGGCCCACCCTTTGCGCCCGGCCCGGGCAGGCCCGCCATTCCAGCCCCGCCGGCGTTTGAGGCGCGGCTCCCGGGCCCGCGCCCGGCCGCTGCGCGGAGCCGGCCCCACCCCCCCCCTTCCCGAAA
>NZ_JBFBGK010000132.1:0-19556 GCF_040684615.1 Streptomyces sp. NPDC089919 | reverse complement strand
GTATTTGAGTGGCGTTGTGCGGGGGGGCCGGGGGGGCGGCGGCCGCCCGGGGGGGCGGCGGGGCCCCGCGCCGGTGGATCAGCCGACCAGCTGGTCGTACGCCGGGAGGGTCAGGAAGTCGGCGTAGTCCGCGTCCAGCGAGACCTGGAGCAGCAGGTCGTGCGCCTGCTGCCACTTGCCGGCCGCGAAGGCCTCCTCGCCGATCTCGGCGCGGATCGCGGCGAGCTCCTGGGCCGCGACCTCGCGGGCCAGGTCGGCGGTGGCGAGCTGGCCGTTCTCGAAGACGACGCCCGCGTTGATCCACTGCCAGATCTGCGAGCGCGAGATCTCGGCGGTGGCGGCGTCCTCCATCAGGTTGAAGATGGCGACCGCGCCCAGGCCGCGCAGCCAGGCCTCGATGTAGCGGATGCCGACCTGGACGGCGTTGCGCAGGCCGTCGTACGTGGGCTTCGCGTCCAGCGAGTCGATGGCGATCAGGTCGCCGGGGGCCACCGCGACGTCCTCGCGCAGCCGGTCCTTCTGGTTCGGCTTGGCGCCGAGCACCGCGTCGAAGGAGGCCATCGCGATCGGCACCAGGTCCGGGTGGGCGACCCAGGAGCCGTCGAAGCCGTCGCCGGCCTCGCGGTCCTTGTCGGCCTTGACCTTCTCGAAGGCGACCTTGTTGACCTCGGCGTCCTTGCGGGACGGGATGAAGGCCGCCATGCCGCCGATGGCGTGCGCGCCGCGCTTGTGGCAGGTGCGGACCAGGAGTTCGGTGTAGGCGCGCATGAACGGCGCGGTCATGGTGACCGCGTTGCGGTCCGGCAGGACGAACTTCTCGCCGCCGTCACGGAAGTTCTTGACGATCGAGAAGAGGTAGTCCCAGCGGCCGGCGTTCAGGCCCGCCGCGTGGTCGCGCAGCTCGTAGAGGATCTCCTCCATCTCGTACGCCGCCGTGATCGTCTCGATCAGGACGGTCGCGCGGACGGTGCCCTGCGGGATGCCGACGTAGTCCTGGGCGAAGACGAAGATGTCGTTCCAGAGGCGGGCCTCCAGGTGCGACTCGGTCTTCGGCAGGTAGAAGTACGGGCCCTTGCCGAGGTCGATCAGGCGCTGCGCGTTGTGGAAGAAGTAGAGGCCGAAGTCGACGAGCGCACCGGGGACCGGGCGGCCGTCGAAGCGCAGGTGGCGCTCCTCGAGGTGCCAGCCGCGGGGCCGCATCACGACGGTCGCGAGCTCGGCGGCGGGCTTGAGGGCGTAGGACTTGCCCGACCGCGGGTCGGTGAAGTCGATCCGGCGCTCGTAGGCGTCGATGAGATTGAGCTGGCCGAGGACGACGTTCTCCCAGGTGGGAGCCGAGGCGTCCTCGAAGTCGGCGAGCCAGACCTTGGCGCCCGAGTTCAGGGCGTTGATGGTCATCTTCCGGTCGGTGGGACCGGTGATCTCCACACGGCGGTCGTTGAGCGCGGCCGGGGCCGGCGCAACCTTCCAGTCGCCCTCGCGGACCTGTGCGGTGTCCGGGAGGAAGTCGAGGTGGGAGGTGCGGGCGATCTCGGCTCGCCGCTCGCCGCGACGGGCGAGGAGCTCGTCGCGGCGGGGGGTGAACCGCCGGTGCAGCTCGGCCACGAAGGCCAGCGCCGCTTCTGTGAGGACCTCGTCCTGCCGTGGCAGGGGCTCGGCGTCGACGATGGCCAGCGGGGACGGCGCTGGTGCTGACATATCTGTCACTCCTTCAGCGGCGGTGCCTGGCGGCCGCGGGAATGCTCGTGCTGCTCGTTCGTGCAGTCCGGCCTTCGCGGCACGGAGTGCCGCCGGGCGGGGAGAGTTCCTGAATACGGTCGCGGGCGCCGTCTGTGGTTCAGGGCGCTTCTGACCAGTGGATAGTAATTTCCACGTGGTGGAAGTTCAATGGTTTGTTGATGTCGAGATTCTTCTGGTCGACAGAACCGTGCCCGGTCCCGACCCCGGGATGGCGCTGAGTGCCACCTCCGTCACTGCCCGCGCTCGAGCGGATCTGTGCCGATCCGCCACCGAAGATCGGGTATCGGCGCAGGTGGGGACGCGGGTGGACGCGGCGGACCGGCCGGCCGGCCCGGCTATTCGAGCCGGGCGAGGTCGGCCGGGGTGTCGATGTCGTACGGCTCCGCGATATCGGCGCACTCGACCAGAGTGAGGTCCGCCGCGTGGTTTGTCAGGTGAACACGCGCACCGCGGTCGCCGGTCGCGGTGGCGGTGATGTCCGCCCAGCGGTCGGCGCCGAAGAGGACCGGGTGCCCGCGCTCCCCGTCGTACGCCGCGGCGGCCAGGGTCGCGGGGGACCGGTAGGCGGCGAGCACCCGCTTGACGGCCTCGGCGCCGATGCCGGGCTGGTCGACGAGCGAGACCAGGGCGGCGGCCGGACGCGGGCTCGCGGCGGCGAGCGAGGCCAGGCCGACGCGGAGCGAGGAGCCCATGCCCTCCGCCCAGTCGGGGTTGTCCAGCACCGTGCAGCCGGTCAGGTCGGCGCGCTCGCGCACCTCGGCCGCGGAGGCGCCGAGCACCACGTGGACCGGCCCGCACCCGGCGTCCCGCAGCACCCGCAGGGCGTTCTCCACCAGCGGCCGCCCGCGGTACGTGAGCAGCGCCTTGGGCCGCCCGCCCAGACGGCGGCCGCCACCGGCGGCGAGGAGCAGGCCGGCGACGGGCGGGGCGGGGGGCTGGTTCTGGGGCTGGGTCTCCATGGGGACTGCTTACCACCTGGGGGAGGCGGTACGGGGATCAGGTCGCGGCCGGGGTGCCCGGATGGCCGGTTGGCGACGGTGGCGGTGCGGGCCGCCGCGTGTGGGTGGTGGCGCGGGGCGCGCGGGCGCGGTTGACTGCGCGCGTGGAGGGCGAGGAGGACACCGGAGCGGCCGCGCTGCGAGCGGCCGTGTCCCGGCTGCGCCGGGAACTGGCCGCCTACCGGGGCAGCCTTCCGGAGCGCGCCATCGCGGAGGACGAACTCGCCACCCTGGCCGGCATGGCGCCGGCCACCCGGGCCGACCTCCCTCGCCTGCACCGCTGCCTCCTCACCCTGGCCGGCGCCCTCGGCTCGGTGAGCGCCCTCGCGCCGGCCCTCAAGGGGGTGCGGGAGGCGGTGGAGGGGGTGGGACGGGGAGCGTAGGGCCGCGGGCGTCTCGGTGGCCCGGGGGCTACCGCCCCAGCACCACGCCCCGCCGGGCGAAGAACTTCGGCAGCGCCGGCCAGGGCACCTCGGCGAAGCGCTGGGAGACACCGGGCATGCCCGAGGGGTTGTGGATCTGGAGGTGGCCGGCCGTGCACCCGACGGCGAGCACCAGATGCCCGCCGCGGCTGGCGGGCCGGGTCTGCGGCTCCCGGATCGAGGGATGGACGGAGAGCATCACCAGCCGGCCCGCGGCGAGCAGGTCCGGCAGCTCCTCCGGGTCCAGCTCGGGCCGCACCTCGGCCCCGATCCCCCACCGGCGGGCGACGTGCTCCGCGAACGGGGCGTAGATGAGCCCGTCCAGCCCGTCCGCACGGCGTACGTAGGCACCGGCGTCCAGGAACTCCTTCCCCATGGACACCAGCCCGTCCGCGGGCAGGCCCCAGTACTCGAGGGCCATCCGCAGGCAGGCCATGCCGCAGACGCGCCACGACCAGAAGGCGTACTCCTCCGGCGTGGCGGCCCCCGAACGCTCCCACAGCGGATCGTCCTCGGCCGCCAGCCGCCCCGCCAGCAGCTCCGGCACCAGCTCCGCGGACTCCCACTGCGCGTGGTACGGCACCTCGTGCCGGACGGCGTCGCCGTGACCGGCGGCCCGCAGGTGGCCCGCCCGCGCATCTGATCGGTATGACTCCGTCATGCGGCGCAGCCTACGGGCCGGCCGCCGGAGCGGGTGCGGGGCTCAGGTCCCGGCTGTCGCGGCGAGGCGGGTCGCGAGGGTGTCCAGGATCAGTTCGAGGCCGTAGCCGAACTCCGCCCCGTAGGCGTAGCCGGGCTGGAGCACGTGGTGGGCCGCGAAGTCCACCAGGTGCGGGTACGCCCCGGCCGGGAAGGCCGAGAGGAAGTCGCCGACGGCGCTCTCCACGTCCTGGGGGGCGAAGGGCAGGGCCGCCTCGGTCAGCGCGAAGCCGTAGACGTAGCTGTCCAGCAGCGAGTAGGCGTGCCCCGCGAGTGCGTAGGGGAAGCCGGCGCGCCGCAGGATCCCCAGGACGGCGTCGTGGTGGTACAGGGTGGCCGGGCCCGGGTGGGCGCGGGACTCCATGAGGGCGATGGCCCACGAGTGCCGCCCGAGGACGTCGCGGGCACTGTGCGCGCGGTGCCGCAGGGCCGCCCGCCAGTCCGGTTCGTCGGCGGGGAGTTCGATCTCGGCGAAGACGGCGTCCACGATGCCGTCGAGGATCGCCTCCTTGTGCGGCACGTGGTGGTAGAGGGACATCGGTTTCACCCCGAGTCGTTCTGCCACGGCCCGGATGGTGACGGCCGCGACCCCTCCCTCGTCGGCGAGGCCGACGGCGGCCCGAAGGACGCGGTCGCGGCTGAGGGGTGCGTGCTCGGGCACCGGTGTCTCCGTCCTGCTGCGTGCTGGGTTGACCGGACGCCCACGGTACCGTACTAAGTACGTCGTACTAAGTACGGCAGCAGGTCGGGCGAGCAGGACGGGATGACGCAGATGGACAGCGCGACGATGAAGGCGGTCGTTCAGACCGGGTACGGGACTCCCGAGGTGCTGCGCCTCGCGCAGGTGGCGAGGCCGGCCCCGGGGGCCGGGCAGGTGCTCCTGCGGGTCCGGGCGGCCGGCGTCGACCGGGGCACCTGGCACCTGATGGCGGGCCACCCCTACGCGGTGCGCGCGGCCCTGGGGCTCAGACGGCCCCGCAGTCCGCTGACGGGACTGGACGTGGCGGGCACGGTGGCCGCGCTGGGGCCCGGGGTGACCGGGTTCGCCGTGGGCGACGAGGTCTTCGGTACCGCCCGCGGGGCGTTCGCCGAGTACGTGGTGGCGCGCGCCGACCGCCTGGCGCCCAAGCCCGGGCCGCTGGGGCACCCGGAGGCGGGCGTGCTCGCGGTGTCCGGGCTCACCGCGCTCCAGGCGCTGCGCGCCGGGCGGGTCCGGCCCGGGCAGCGGGTCCTGATCACCGGGGCATCGGGCGGGGTGGGTACGTACGCGGTCCAGCTGGCCAAGGCCTTCGGGGCCGAGGTCACCGGGGTGTGCGGGCCCGCCAAGGCGGACCTGGTGCGCTCGCTGGGCGCGGACCGCGTGCTCGACTACACCCGGGAGGACATCGAGGCCGGGGGCGTCGGGTACGACCTGGTGGTGGACATCGCCGGCGGCACGGCGCTCGCGCGGCTGCGGCGGCTGCTGACGCCGCGCGGCACGCTGGTCATCGTGGGCGGCGAGGACTGCGGTGACTGGCTGGGGATGGGCCGTCAGTTCCACGCGGTGCTCCGCTCGCCCTTCACCCGGCAGCGGCTGACGATGCTGGGCAGCCGTCAGAACCGCGCCGACCTGGACGAACTGGCCTCGCACGTGGAAGCGGGCCGGGTCGCCCCCGCCGTGGCCGCGACCTTCCCGCTCGACCAGGTCCCGCAGGCGCTGGAGATGCTGATGGCCGGCGCCGCCCGCGGCAAGATCGTCATCACGGTCTGACGGTCCGGGTGCCGCGACCGTGCCGTCACGGGTGGCGGGCGGCCTCCTTCCGCAGCGGCGGGAGGGCTGCCGTCCGCCATGCGCGCAGGCGGGCCGGGATGCGGAGCCGCAGGGTGAGCGGGGCCGAGATGCGGGACTCGCGGTCCGCGGCGAGGGCGCGCTCCACCCGGTCGGTGAGGGGGCCGGTCGTGCCGGCGGAACCGTTCCTCATCGGATTCTCCTTGCCAATCGGGGGCCAATGAGGGGAGTGTGGACCCGGGATTGGCCTGGTTGGCAGGGCCAATGAGGGGAGATTGGCATGGCGAACGGGCGAATCGTCCAGACGGCGGACAGGTCCATCGGGAGCCGGCAGCTCGCCGCACTGCTGCCGCCGGAGGTCGCGGCCCGCCCCGGCTACAAGGCGCTGGCCGGCGCCGTCCGCGAGCTGGTGCTGGACGGCCGGGTCGCCCTGCACGTCCGGCTGCCCGCCGAGCGGGACCTCGCCGAGGCGGTCGGCGCCAGCCGGGCCACCGTCACCGCCGCGTACGACCTGCTCCGGGAGAGCGGGTACGTGCGCTCCCGGCGCGGCTCCGGGACCTGGACGGAGCTCCCCGACGGCCACCGCATGGTCGGCGTGCACGGCATCAACGCCACCGAAGAGGGTGGCATCGACCTCGCGATCGCGGCCATGGGCGCCCCCGAGGGCTCGCTGGAGCGCGCGGTGCAGTGGGCGGTGCCGCGGCTCGCCGAGATCGCCCGCGACCCGGGCTACCACCCGTACGGGATCCCGGCCCTGCGGGAGGCGGTGGCCGAGCGCTTCACCCGCCGCGGCCTGCCCACCCGGCCGGAGCAGATCCTGATCACCGCCGGCGCCCAGCAGGCGCTGGTGCTGGCCCTCGGCCTGCTGTGCGGGGCCGGCGACCGGGTGATGACGGAGAACCCGACCTACGCCAACGCGCTGGACGCCATCCGGCACGCGCGGCTGCGGCCCGCCTCGATCGCCGTCTCGGACGAGGGCTGGGACCTGGACATCGCCGAATCGACGCTCCGTCAGACCGTGCCCAAGGCCGCCTACTTGATCCCGGACTTCCAGAACCCGACCGGGGCGCTGATGCCGCCGGAGGACCGGCTGCGGCTGCTGGCCGCGACCCGTCGCACCGGCACCTGGCTGGTGGTCGACGAGACCATCGCCGACATCGCCCTGGACGTGCCGCCCCCGGCGCCGACGGCCTCGCTCGCCCCCCGCGGCGGCGCCGACCACGTCCTGACGGTCGGCTCGTTGAGCAAGACCCACTGGGGCGGTCTGCGGGTCGGCTGGATCCGCGCCACCGCCAACCTCGTCACCGAGCTGACCGCCACCCGGATCACCGCCGACATGACCGGATCGGTGCTCGACCAGCTGGTGGCGATCGCGCTGCTGCGCGAGCTGGACGAGACGATGCCGGCCCGGCTGGACCAACTGCGCTCCCAGCGCGCCGCGTTGATCGCCGCCCTGGAGCGGCACGCACCCGAGTGGTCCTGGTGGGTGCCGCCCGGCGGCCTGTCGCTCTGGGTGGACCTGGGGGAGTCCGTCAGCTCCGCGCTGACCGACCGGGCGGAGGCGGCCGGCGTCCACATCGGCCGCGGCGCCCGCTTCGGCGCCGACCCCGGCACCTTCGAGCACCGCCTCCGCATCCCGTACACCCTCCCCGCCCACCGCCTGGAACAAGGCGTCCGCCACCTCACCGAGGCCTTCCACAGCGGAGTCCCCCTCACCCGCGCGGTGGACCGGCCGCACTGGGTGGCGTGACGGCCCCGGCGTAATTCGGTGGAGCGGTGGCGGCGGGCGCCGTTACCTTGCTGGCCGGACGTGTAGTCGAGGTGAGGGACGGCCGTTGTACACCAAGTGAGACACCCCTGAGCTGATCGGTCGCGCGGCGCCGCGTTTGTAGGGCGCCGGGCTGCTTCCTGCTGCGGATTTCTCACTGAAACCGGTGTACACCTGTGCTCGACACCTGGGTGGTCGCTGCCACCTGCCTGCCCCTCGTCCGTCGCCGTTGCCACGCCTGCGGGGCGGACCGCTTCCGGGCGCACGGAAAGTTCCGTGTCAACGCCAACCACAAGGCGCTCGACGCCTGGCTCCTCGTCCTCTGCGAAGGGTGCGGGGACACGGCGAAGCTCACCGTCTTCGAGCGGGCCAACGTCCGCTCGGTACGGCCCGGGCTGCTCGACCGTCTGCACGCCAACGACCCTTCGTTGGCAGCTGAGTTGCTTCAGGATCCGATCCTGCAGCGGCGCAACCGCATCGCCCTCGACTGGGACGGCGCCTGGCGGCTGGACACCGGCGGCTCGGCCCATCTGGACCGCGAGGTGGCCGATGTCTCGGTCCGCTTCGCGGCCCGGATCCCGGTCCGGCCGGTCCGGCTGATCGCGGAGGGTTTCGGCCTCCCGCGGGCCGAGGTCGAGCGGCTGATCGAGGCCGGCAGCCTCGTCTCGGCCGTCCGGCTGGGCTCCAGGCTCTCCGGCGACTTCACCTTCACGCTGAAGCGCGGAGTGAGCTGACCGGCTGATTCGCGTCAACTCCCCCTGCCGCGGCCTGAACTGACAGGTCGCGGCAGGGGTGCTGTCCGTCGTTGTGGATAGGGTGCGGTCCGGTCACCCCAACTACCTTTGTGGAGACGGAAGATGCGCATATCCGCCCTGCCCGCCGCCCTCGTCCTGACGGCCGGTGCCCTCGCCGCCACCGCGGCCCCGGCCGCCGCCGAGCCGGCCAGCGTCGTCACCCTGGAGGTCGGCCTCAACAACCACCACAACACCGGGAGGGTGACCTACGAGCGGATCGACGGCGCGGTGAACTCCGTCCGGATCCTCACGGTGGAGGCCACCGGCGGCCTGGTCGACTGCGCCTGGCTCCAGTGGAACGACCCCAACGGCATCGACGGCTGGAGCATCATCCAGTCCGAGCCCTCCTGCAACGGCGGCACCCTCGTCGAGCAGCCCGGCATGGTGATCAAGGCCCCGGCGGGCCACCCGCTCAAGGTGCGTCTGGCGGGCTACCACGACGGCGGCGTCGTGGTGATCCACAAGGACATCGCCAAGCTCTGACCGTGCCGCGGCCCGGCCCCCGGCTGGGGCGTGCCTCCAGCCGGGTGGCCGCAGCGGGCAGTCGGCCCAGGCGGTCTTGCCGGGGCCGAGCCGGTCCCGTACGCCCCACGCGGTCGTCAAGGCCCGTACGAGGAGCAGGCCGTGGCCGGTCCCGTTCGGCGCCGGGGGTCGCGGGTGGGTGTCGGAGACCTCCACCCGGATCGTGTCCGAGCCCGGTACGAGGCGCAGTTCGAAGTCCCGGCCCGGGACCCGGCCGTGCAGCACGGCGTTCGTGGCCAGCTCGGCGACGACGAGTACGAGGGTGTCGTGCGCGGCCGACCCCCGGGGCACGCCCCAGTCCACGGCCTGCTGCGCGGCCAGCAGCCGCGCCAGCCGCGCCCCGCGCCGGATGGCGGAGAACCGCTGGGTGAACGCACGTACGGTAACCGCCGGTCCGGCGGGCGAGGGCTTCACAGCGCCATGCTCCAGCGCTATGGGAGGCTCCGCTCGCAGGCCCTCGACCGCGAGGCCACCATCGACCTGCTGGAGCAGATGAGGAGGGCGCTGTGAACGTCACGGCGTCCTGATCAACCGACGGGCCCCCGCCGTCGCCACCGCGGACGTGCGGGAGTCGACGCCCAGCTTGGCGTAGATGTGGACCAGGTGGGACTTGACCGTGGCCTGGCTCAGGAAGAGCTGTTTGCTGATCTGCTGGTTCGAGAGGCCGTCGGCGACTAGCTGGAGGACTTCCAGCTCGCGCTTGGTCAGGGACTCGGCAGGCGTGCGCATGCGGTCCATCAGGCGGTGGGCCACCGCCGGGGCCAGGGCCGACTGGCCGGCCGCGGCGGTGCGGACGGCCGCGGCCAGTTCCTCCGGCGGGGCGTCCTTCAACAGGTAGCCCGCGGCGCCCGCCTCCACCGCCGCCAGGATGTCCGCGTCCGTGTCGTACGTGGTCAGGACGAGGACCCGCGGGGCGCCCGGGCGGGCGGTGATGGCGGCCGTCGCCTGGGAGCCGTGCATGCCGGTGCCGAACTGGAGGTCCATCAGGACCACGTCCACCGGCTCCGCGGCGGCCAGCTCCACGGCCCGCTCGGCCGTGGCGGCCTCGGCCACCACCGTGAAGTCCGGCTCGGTGTCCAGCACGGCCCGCAGGCCCGCCCGTACCACCGGGTGGTCGTCGGCCAGCAGGAGGCGGATGGTCATGGGGTCGGCTCCAGGGGGAGGGTGACGGCCAGGGCGGTGCCCTGGCCGGGGGCGGACTCGACGGTGAAGGTGCCGCCCAGGGACTCGGCCCGGGACCGCATCGCGGGCAGGCCGAAGCCGCCGTCGCCGGAGCCGGCGCGGGCCAGGGCCGCCGGGGCGGCGAAGCCCCGGCCGTCGTCCACCACGTCCAGCGTGACCGAGGCGTCCATGAAGGTCAGGGTGATCTCGGCGCGCCCGGCGGCGGCGTGCCGGACGACGTTCGCCAGCGCCGACTGGGCGATCCGCAGCAGCGCCACCTCGTACGGCGTGGGCAGCTCCACCGGCGTACCGCTGAGGGAGAACCGCACCCGGGGGCCCGGGGCGCCCGCGCAGAGCCGTTCCAGGGCGGCTGCGAGCGAGCCGTGTTCCAGGTCGGGCGGGGTGAGGGCGCGCACGAAGCGCCGGGCCTCGGCGAGGTTGTCCTGGGCGGCCTGGCGGGCGGCCGCGATGTGCTCGGAGGCGGCGGAGCCCTGCGGCAGGGACCGCTCGGCGGCCCGCAGCAGCAGCTGGATGGAGGACAGGCCCTGGGCGAGGGTGTCGTGGATCTCGCGGGCCAGCCGCTCCCGCTCGGCCATGATCCCGGCGGTGCGCTCGGCGTCGGCCAGCTCGGCGCGGGTGGCGATCAGCTCCTCGATCAGCTCCCGGCGCCGCTCGCTCTCCCGGTAGAGGGCCTGGTACCCCAGGACGGTCGCCACGGCCACGGCCGCGCCGATCAGCGGGCCGATGAAGGCGCCCGGGTTCAGGGCCGCGCCGTGCCACACGTAACTGCCGATGGCGGCGGCCGCGGCCAGCGCGACCGCGGGCAGCGACCAGCGCAGCGGCAGCAGGTGCAGCAGGAGGAAGTACAGCGGGAAGGCCAGCCACAGGCCCTCCGGGGAGGCGGCGAGCAGCCCCAGCCAGGAGGCGCAGAGCGCGGCCAGCCAGAGGGCGCCGGCGCGCGGCGAACGCTGGACGGCGGGGCTGAGCACCCCGGCCGCGTAGACCACGGCCATCACGGCCGCGGCGGCGACCGCCCCGGCGTGCTCGGCGCGGACCACGGCCAGCGCGAGCAGCCCCAGCAGCAGGGCGTGCAGGCACAGCCGCAGCACGCGCAGGACGGGGGTCAGCGGGCGGTCGTGACCTGGCGGCGGGGCGGCGGCGTCGGCGGCCGGGTCGGCGGGGGCGGTGCGGAGATCCATGGCGGAACCAGCCTAAGCCGGACGTCCCGGCCGCCGGTCAACCGAAAGTTTGATGTCCGGATGCCACCTTCGATACCCGGAAGGCTCCCGTGGCGCGATGCCCCGCGGGGGCCCCGCCGACCAGGGTGGGGGCATGTTCGTCGCATGGAGAGACCTCCGGTTCGCCAAGGGGCGGTTCGCCCTGATGGGCGCCGTCGTCGTGCTCATCACCCTGCTCGTGGGCCTGTTGTCCGGGCTGACCTCGGGGCTGGCCCGGGAGAACACCTCGGCCATCACCGGCCTGCCCGCCACCCACCTGGCCTTCGCGGCCCCGGCCGGGGACCAGAAGGTCTCCTTCACCAACTCGGTGGTGCCCGAGAGCGCCTGGCGCAGCTGGGCCGGGCGGTCCGGGGTCGGCTCCGCGCAGCCCCTGGGGATCCGTACGCTCAACGGCACGGCCGGGGAGCGGACCGCCGCGGTCTCCGCCTTCGGGGTGGCGCCGGACGCCGGGATCGCCCCGGCCGGGCTCGCGCCGGGCAAGGCGGTGCTGTCGCAGAAGGCGGCCGCGGAACTGGGGGTGGCCGCGGGCGACCGGCTCGCCCTGGGCGGCCACGAGCTGACGGTGGCCGCGGTCGCGGGCAGCGCCGCGTACAGCCACACGCCGGTCGTGTGGACCACCCTCGACGACTGGGGGCGGCTGGGCCGCGGCGGCCCGGAGCAGGGGCCGACGGCCACGGTGATCGCGCTGGAGGTGACCGGCGCGGCCGATCTGGCGGCCGGTGACCGGGCGGCCGGTACGAAGACCGAGCCCTTGGACGAGGCGCTGACCGCCATCGGCTCGTACACCGCGGAGAACGGCTCGCTCCAGCTGATGCGCGGCTTCCTCTTCGCCATCTCCGCGCTGGTCATAGGGGCCTTCTTCACCGTGTGGACCATCCAGCGCAGCGGCGACATCGCGGTCCTCAAGGCGCTCGGCGCCTCGACGCCCTACCTGCTCAAGGACGCGCTGGGGCAGGCGGTGCTGATGCTGGCCGCCGGGACGGGGCTGGGCACCGGGCTGGCCGCCGCCTTCGGGGCCGTGATCAGCGGCGGGGACGTGCCGTTCGTGCTGGACGCGCCGACCGTGCTGGTGCCGGCCGCCGTGATGATCGTGCTCGGTGTGATCGGCGCTGCCCTGTCCATCCGGCGGATCACCGCCGTCGACCCCCTGACCGCCCTCGGGAGCGCCCGATGAACCACCCGACCGACTGCATGACGAACCCCGCCACCGGCATCCCGGCCGGTCGCGACGGCTCCCTCCGCCTGGAGGGCGTCACCCTCACCTACCCCGACGGCGACGGGCGGCTGACCGCCCTGGACGCGGTGGACCTCGCGGTCCCGGCGGGCGGCCTGACGGCCGTGGTCGGACCCTCCGGCTCCGGGAAGTCCAGCCTGCTGGCGGTGGCGGCCACCCTGGTCACCCCGGACTCGGGGCGGGTGGTGGTGGACGGGGTCGACACCGGCGGGCTGGGCCCGGCCGAGAAGGCCGCGCTGCGCCGGGACCGGATCGGCATCGTCTTCCAGCAGCCGAACCTGCTCGCCTCGCTGACCTGCGCGGAACAGCTCCAGGTGATGGCGCACCTGTCGGGCCGCGGCGAGCGGGCCGCCCGCGGCCGGGCCCTGGAACTGCTGGACGCGGTGGGCCTGGCGGCCCAGGCGGGCCGCCGGCCGCACCAGCTCTCCGGGGGGCAGCGGCAGCGGGTGAACATCGCCCGGGCGCTGATGAACGAACCGGCGGTGCTGCTGGTGGACGAGCCGACCAGCGCGCTGGACCACGAGCGCGGGGCGGCCGTCCTGGACCTGCTGGTACGGCTGACCCGGGAGCGGGGCACGGCGACCGTGCTGGTCACCCACGACCGCACGCACCTGGACCGGATGGACCGCACGGTCACCATGACCGACGGCCGCCTCACGGAGGACTCGCCCTGACCTGTACGGACGTACGTGACGGTCGTACATGACGGACGGCCGTCACGTACGACCGTCCGTCACGTACGTCTGTCCGACACGTCCGTCACGTACGTCTGTCCTGTACGCCCGTACAGGACGGACGTACGGGCCGTTACGCCGGGTTCTGGTTCGCCAGCGCCACCGACAGCTCCTCGGCGATCCCCTGGAGGATCGGCACGATCCGCTCGGTGGCGGCCTCGGTGACCCGGCCGGCCGGGCCCGAGATGGAGATTGCGGCGGCGGTCGGGGAGTTCGGCACGGAGACCGCGAGGCAGCGGACCCCTATCTCCTGCTCGTTGTCGTCGACCGCGTAGCCGACCTTGCGGACCTGGTCCAGGGCGTCGAGGAAGCCGTCCGGGGTGGTGATGGTCTTCTCGGTGGCCGCGGGCATCCCGGTACGGGAGAGCAGCGCGCGCACCTCGTCGGCCGGGGTGTAGGCCAGCAGGGCCTTGCCCACGCCGGTGGAGTGCGGCAGCACCCGGCGGCCGACCTCGGTGAACATGCGCATGGAGTGCTTGGACGGCACCTGGGCGACGTAGACGATCTCGTCGCCGTCGAGCAGGGCCATGTTGGCGGTCTCGCCGGTCTCCTCCACCAGCCGGGCCAGGTACGGGCGGGCCCAGGTGCCCAGCAGCCGGGACGCGGACTCGCCGAGCCGGATCAGGCGGGGGCCGAGGGAGTACCGTCGGTTGGGCTGCTGTCGTACGTACCCGCAGGCGACCAGGGTGCGCATCAGGCGGTGGATGGTGGGCAGCGGCAGTCCGCTGGCGGCGGAGAGCTCACTGAGGCCCACCTCGCCCCCGGCGTCCGCCATCCGCTCGAGGAGGTCGAAGGCGCGCTCGAGGGACTGGACGCCACCGCTGGCGGCGGTGGGCCGGGAGGCGGCGTCGTCGGTGGTGCTGGCGCTGGACGTCGGCACGGCGCGGTCCTTTCGGTGCTGGCAGGCAAGGAAGCAGCCTACCCGGCGCTGGGCGGCGGCCCTAGTGCCGGGGCGCGGCCGTCCCCGCCGGTCAGAGTGGGTTTGTCCGGGTGCCGGACAGGGGTGCGAACTGGTCCCGCCGCGTTGCCGTGGTGGTAGCTACATTCTGTAGAGCGAAATCTTAATTCCATCCTGTGGAAACATCCAATTGCGGCCCATCCGCCTCAGCGGTCCCGCCGGACGCTCTTGACGGCTTCCGGCCTGGGGTTCAGACTCCGTCAACAGAACGTTGAATTTCACTCTGTGGAAGTAGATGGGGAGGTTCCGGGTGTCCGACGTGGCAGTGGAACTGGTACTGCGCTCGACGCGCGTCATCACCCCCGAGGGGACGCGCGCCGCCTCGGTGGCCGTGGCCGCCGGGAAGATCGCGGCCGTGCTGCCGTACGAGGCCGAGGTGCCGGCCGGCGCCCGCCTCGAGGACTTCGGGGACGACGTCCTGCTGCCCGGCCTGGTCGACACCCACGTCCACGTGAACGACCCGGGCCGCACCGAGTGGGAGGGCTTCTGGACCGCCACCCGCGCGGCCGCCGCCGGTGGCATCACCACCCTCCTCGACATGCCGCTCAACTCCCTGCCGCCCACCACCACGGTCGACAACCTGGTGGTCAAGCAGGAGGTCGCGCGCGCCAAGGCGCACGTGGACGTCGGCTTCTGGGGCGGCGCCCTGCCGGACAACGTCAAGGACCTCGCCCCGCTGCACGAGGCCGGCGTCTTCGGCTTCAAGTGCTTCCTGTCGCCCTCCGGCGTGGACGAGTTCCCCGAGCTCACCCAGGACCAGCTGGCCGCCTCCCTCGCGGAGATCAGCGGCTTCGGCGGCCTGATGATCGTGCACGCCGAGGACCCGCACCACCTGGACTCGGCGCCCGTGGTGCCCGGCCCCAAGTACGCCGACTTCCTCGCCTCCCGCCCGCGGGACGCCGAGAACACCGCGATCGAGAACCTGATCGCCCAGGCCAAGCGGCTGAACGCACGCGTCCACGTGCTGCACCTGTCCTCCTCGGACGCGCTGCCGGTGATCGCCGCGGCCAAGGCCGAGGGCGTCCGGATCACCGTCGAGTCCTGCCCGCACTACCTCACCCTGACGGCCGAGGAAGTCCCCGACGGCGCCAGCGAGTTCAAGTGCTGCCCGCCCATCCGCGAGGCCGCCAACCAGGACCTCCTCTGGGACGCGCTGGCCGACGGCACGATCGACTGCATCGTCTCGGACCACTCGCCCTCCACCGCGGACCTCAAGACCGCGGACTTCTCCACCGCCTGGGGCGGCATCTCCTCCCTCCAGCTGGGCCTGCCGGCCATCTGGACCGAGGCCAGGAAGCGCGGCCGCTCCCTCGAGGACGTGGTGCGCTGGATGTCCGCGGCCCCCGCGAACCTGGCGGGCCTCGCCCAGAAGGGCGCCATCGAGGCCGGCCGCGACGCCGACTTCGCCGTGCTGGCCCCCGAAGAGACCTTCACCGTGGACCCGGCCGAGCTCCACCACCGCAACCAGGTCACGGCGTACGCGGGCAAGACCCTGCACGGCGTCGTGAAGTCCACCTGGCTGCGCGGTGAGCGGATCGCCGACCACGGCACCCCGACCGAGCCCACCGGCCGACTCCTTGAAAGGCAGAACTGACAGTGGCGATTGAATCCTTCACCGGTAACGCGAACCCGTACGGGGGCGGCGACCCGTACGCGGACTACCGCACCGCGGAGTTCCCGTTCACCCAGTACGCGAACCTCGCGGCCCGTGAGCTCGGCGCCGGTGTCATCGAGGCCAACGACGAGTTCTTCGCCCAGCGCGAGAACCTGCTGATCTCCGAGGCCGCGCACTTCGACCCCGAGGACTTCGGCCACAAGGGCAAGGTCATGGACGGCTGGGAGACCCGCCGCCGCCGCGGCATCTCGGCCGAGCAGCCCTGGCCCACCGCCGAGGACCACGACTGGGCGCTGGTCCGCCTGGGCGCCCCCGGCGTGATCCGCGGCATCGTCGTGGACACCGCCCACTTCCGCGGCAACATGCCGCAGGCCGTCTCCGTCGAGGCGACCAACTGGGAGGGCGCCCTCGCGCCGACCCCGGCCGAGCTCCAGGGCGAGGGCGTCAAGTGGACGACCATCGTCGCGCGCACCCCCGTCGGCGGCCACGCGGCCAACGGCTTCGAGGTCACGGCCGAGCAGCGCTTCACGCACCTGCGCGTCAACCAGCACCCGGACGGCGGCATCGCCCGCCTGCGCGTGTACGGCGAGGTGCTGCCGGACCCGAAGTGGCTCGACGCGCTCGGCTCCTTCGACGTGGTCGCGCTGGAGAACGGCGGCGCCGTCCAGGACGCGTCCAACCGCTTCTACTCCCCGCCGACCAACACCATCAACCCGGGCCGCTCCCGCAAGATGGACGACGGCTGGGAGACCGCCCGCCGCCGCGACAACGGCAACGACTGGATCCGCTACCAGCTGGTGGCCGAGTCCGAGATCCGCGCCGTGGAGATCGACACCGCCTACCTCAAGGGCAACTCGGCGGGCTGGGCCTCGCTCTCCGTCAAGACCGGCGAGGAGGGCGAGTGGACGGAGTTCCTGCCGCGCACCCGCCTGCAGCCCGACACCAACCACCGCTTCGTCCTGGACGCCCCGGCCGTGGGCACCCACGTGCGGATCGACATCTTCCCGGACGGCGGCTTCTCCCGCCTGCGGCTGTACGGCTCGCTGACCGAGCAGGGCTCGGCCGCGCTGACCGCCCGCCACCAGGAGCTGGGCGGCTGACGCCGGCCCCGCCCCACCCCCGGGCCGGCTGACCCCGGCCCCGCCCCACCCCGGGGGCCGGCCGACACCGGCCCCCGTCAGACCCGGGCGGCGCGACACCCGCCCGTGACTCCCCTCCGGGGGACCACCCGGCCCCGCACCGGAACGACAGCACCGGTCGCGGGCCAGGGACCGCCCCCCTGCGCCGTGCGGGCGCGGGGGGAAATCGGAACGGCTCGTACCGGAAGACAGCGCCGGTACGGGCCGCTCCGGCATGCCCGGGGGCCGGTACGCCCGGCCGTACGCTCGCCGCGGCCCGGTACGCCCGCATCCGGAGCCCGAAGCCCGGTACGTCCCGCGCCCGGAGCCCCGTACGCCCGTACGGAATTGGGGGTGCCGCGGCCGCCCCGCCCCGCTACCGTGATCTTCCCCTCGTGCGAGCCGCCGTCGTCTCCACTCCGCACCACCCCCGGAGGCCCGGCCCGTGACCACCGCACCCGCCCTCGCCACCCCCGCCGCCGGCCTGCGCCGCGGCGCGTCCACCGACCTGCTCGTGCTGCTGGTGGCGGTCGTCTGGGGCGGCAGCTACCTCGCCGCCAAGGACATCTCCACCCCCGAGACCGTCGCCGCCGTCCTGGTCCTGCGCTTCGGGCTGGCCCTGCCGGTGCTCCTGGTCGCCGCCCGCCGGGGCATCGCGGCACTGAGTGCCGCCCAGTGGCGGGGCGGGCTGCTGCTCGGCCTGGTGCTGGGCACGGTCATGGTCCTGGAGACGTACGGGGTGGTGCACACCAGCGCCACCAACGCCGGGCTGATCATCAGCCTGACGATGATCCTCACCCCGCTCGGCGAGGCCGCCCTCACCCGCTCCCGCCCCTCCGGCGCCTTCCTCGCCGCGGCCGGCCTCTCGCTGGCCGGGGTGGTGCTGCTCACCCAG
Organism: Streptomyces sp. NPDC089919; assembly: GCF_040684615.1. Classification (NCBI taxonomy): domain Bacteria; kingdom Bacillati; phylum Actinomycetota; class Actinomycetes; order Kitasatosporales; family Streptomycetaceae; genus Streptomyces; species Streptomyces sp. NPDC089919. The sequence goes on along the minus strand of NZ_JBFBGK010000132.1, from coordinate 1,892 downwards.
GGCGGGGGCTTCACCGCCCCCTCCCTCGGCGACCTCCTGATGCTGCTGGCGGCCGTCGTGCGGACCGCGCACGTGCTGGTGATGGCCCGGATCAAGTCGCTGCGGGGCGCCGAGGCGCTGCCGCTGACCACGGTGCAGTTCGGCGGCGCCCTGGCGGTCTTCGCGGTGCTGGCCGCGCTGCCCGGCGCGGGGCCCGCGCCGTGGACAACGGCCGCCGGTTTCGGGGCCGGTGAGTGGGCCGGGCTGCTCTTCCTGGCCCTGCTGTGCACGCTCTTCGCGTTCTTCGTGCAGATGTGGGCGGTGCGCCGGACCTCGCCCTCCCGGGTCAGCCTGCTGCTCGGCACCGAACCGCTGTGGGCGGCCGTCGCCGGCATCGCCGTCGCGGGTGAACAGCCGGGCGCCTGGGGGCTGATGGGCGCCGTGCTGGTGCTCGCGGGCACCGCCTGGGGCCGCCGGGCCGCAGCGGGTCGGCCGTCCTGAACGCCTGACCGAAAGACGTCCCCTCGAATGGTGGCCGATCGTAGGCTGACCATCAGTCAAACGGGGGAGAAGCGCACCATGCCATTGATGGACATCACGGGGTACGCAGCGGACTTCAACGAGAACCCGTACCCGTACTACAAGGAGATGCGCGAGGCCGGACCGGTCCACAAGGTCAAGGACACCGGCGGCGAGGAGATCTGGCTGGTGGTCGGGCACGAGGAGGGCCGCCAGGCGCTGGCCCACCCGGCCCTGGGCAAGGACTGGCGGGTCCACGAGCGCTACGCCGAGAACACCCGGGCGAGCGAGGTCAACGCGAACATGCTCGAGCTGGACCCGCCGGACCACACGCGGCTGCGCCGCCTGGTGGCCCGCGAGTTCACCGGCCGCCGCATCGAGGCCATGCGCCCGCGCGTCCAGCAGCTGACCGACGCGCTGCTCGACGCGATGGCCGCGGACCCGGCCCGCCGCGGCGACCTGATCGGCGCCTTCACCTTCCCGCTGCCGATGACGGTGATCTGCGAGCTGCTCGGCGTGCCGGACCTGGACCGGGACGCCTTCCGGGTGATGTCCAACGAGGTCCTGGCGCCCAGCACCCCGGAGAGCGAGCTGAAGGCCCTCCAGGACATGGCGGTCTACCTCCAGCAGCTGATCGCCCTCAAGAGGGAGACCGGCCGCGAGGACGAGGACCTGCTCAGCGCCCTGATCCGGACCACCGACGAGGACGGCGACCAGCTCGACGGCGAGGAGCTGGTGGGCATGGCCTTCCTGCTGCTGGTCGCCGGCCACGAGACCACGGTCAACCTCATAGCCAACGGCGTCCGGGCGCTGCTCGCCCACCCGGAGCAGCTGGCCGCCCTCAAGGCCGACATGGACGGCCTGCTGGACGGCGCGGTCGAGGAGATGCTGCGGTACGACGGACCGGTGGAGAACTCCACCTTCCGCTTCGCCCACGCGGACGTGGAGATCGGCGGGGTCACCATCCTCAAGGGCGACCCGGTGCTGATCTCGCTGGCCGGCACCAGCCACGACCCGGAGCGCTACCCGGACCCGGAGGTCTTCGACATCCGCCGGGCGCCCCAGGGCCACCTGGCCTTCGGCCACGGCATCCACTTCTGCATCGGGGCCCCGCTGGCCCGGATGGAGGCCCGGATCGCGATCCGGGCGCTGCTGGAGCGCTTCCCCGACCTGGCGCTCGACGAGTCCGCCGGGTCGTACGAGTGGATCGGCCACTCCCTGATCCGCGGCGTCAAGCGGCTGCCGGTGCGGTGGTAGCCGCCTGACCCTGCGGGTCGGGATGTGCGGGGAGGCGTTTGCGGGGGTGTGGCAGGCTGGTCCGGAGGCAGGCCCGGGCCTGGGATGGCCCGGAGGGCCACGGCGAAGCCGCGAAGTCCCAGGGGTGGGCCTGCCGC
>NZ_JBFBGK010000131.1:0-20073 GCF_040684615.1 Streptomyces sp. NPDC089919 | reverse complement strand
GCGGGGGGCCCCGGGGCCGCGACCCCGTGGGCGGCCCCCGCAACGGGCGCGGGGCCCGGACTCCGCGACCAGGCGGCCGGCCGCACCTCCGGCCCCGCCCGCCAGACCGCGGCCCGGACTCCGCGACCAGGCGGCCGGCCGGCCCCCGCCCCGCCCGCCCCACCACGGCCCGGCCTCCGCGGCGGAACGGCCCCCGATGGCCGGCTGCCCCCGCCACCAGGCGCGTGAACGCCCCGCGCCCGGCCCCCGAAACGGCCCCCGGCCTGCCCGTCCGAGCGGTGGCTCAAGTGGCGCGCGGTGGGCGGGACGGAGACTGGCGGCTGCCTCCGGCGGGATCCGGAAGCGCTCCGGCGGCGCTCGGGGGCCTCACACGGGTGGGGCCGCGGATGTGCGCGGGGTGTAACCGGGGCTCCTCCCAGGGTGTGACGGGTCGGTAACGCGATCTTCCTACGGTGCTGGTCGTGGGCCCGTCCGTGGTGGCGGGGCGGTCCCGGTTCCACACGGGGCGACGTGGCAAGGGGTGGGGTGGGGTGGCGGCTGACGTGGGGACCCAGGGGGTCCGTACGGTCTGTTCGTACTGCGGGGTCGGCTGCGGGATCGTGCTGGACGTGGCCTCCGACCCGGCCGACGGCCGCCGCCGGGTGGTGAAGGCCTCGGGGGACAAGCAGCACCCCGCCAACCTCGGCCGGCTGTGCACGAAGGGCGCCACCAGCGCGGACATGATGGCCGCCCCCGGCCGGCTGGGCAAGGCGCTGGTCCGGGCGGACCGCGGCGCACCACCGGTCGAGACCGAGGTCGACGAGGCCATCGCGACGGTCGCCGGCCGGCTGCGCGCCGTCCTGGACGAACACGGCCCCGACGCCTTGGCCTTCTACGTCTCCGGCCAGATATCCCTGGAAGCGCAGTACCTGGCGAACAAGCTGGCCAAGGGCTTCGTGCGGACGAACCAGATCGAGTCCAACTCCCGCCTGTGCATGGCCTCCGCGGGCTCCGGCTACAAGCTCTCACTGGGCGCGGACGGCCCCCCGGGCTCGTACCGGGACTTCGACGCGGCGGACGTGTTCCTCGTCATCGGCGCCAACATGGCCGACTGCCACCCGATCCTCTTCCTCCGGATGATGGACCGCGTCAAGGCGGGCGCCAAGCTGATCGTCGTCGACCCGCGCCGCAACGCCACCGCCGACAAGGCCGACCTCTTCCTCCAGATCCGGCCCGGCACCGACCTCGCCCTGCTCAACGGCCTGCTCCACCTCCTGGTCGCCGGCGGCCACACCGACGAGGCCTTCATCGCCGAGGCCACCGAGGGCTGGGAGGAGATGCCCGCCTTCCTGGCCGACTACCCGCCCGCGAAGGTCGCCGAGACCACCGGTCTCGACGAGGGCGACATCCGGCGGGCCGCGGAGCTGATCGGCGCGGCCGGCGAGTGGATGAGCTGCTGGACGATGGGGCTGAACCAGTCCACGCACGGCACCTGGAACACCAACGCCCTGGTCAACCTGCACCTGGCCACCGGCGCCATCTGCCGCCCCGGCTCCGGCCCCTTCTCGCTGACCGGGCAGCCCAACGCGATGGGCGGCCGCGAGATGGGGTACATGGGCCCCGGCCTGCCCGGGCAGCGGTCCGTCCTCGTCGACGCCGAACGCGCCTTCGTCGAGGGGCTGTGGGGGATACCCGAGGGCTCGCTGCGCACCGACGTGGGCCGGGGCACGGTGGAGATGTTCGAGAAGATGGGCGCGGGCGACATCAAGGCCTGCTGGATCATCTGCACCAACCCGGTCGCCTCGGTCGCCAACCGCAGGACCGTCATCTCCGCCCTGGAGAGTGCCGAACTGGTCATCACCCAGGACGTGTTCGCCGAGACCGAGACCAACGCGTACGCGGACGTGGTCCTGCCGGCCACCCTCTGGGCGGAGTCCGACGGCGTGATGGTCAACTCCGAGCGGAACCTCACCCTGGTCCAGGGGGTCGTCGACCCGCCCGGACAGGCCCTGCCCGACTGGCGGTTGATCGCGGAGGTGGCCTGCGCGATGGGCTTCGCCGAGGGGTTCACGTACGCCTCCTCGGAGGAGGTGTTCGAGGAGCTGAAGCAGGCCTGGAACCCGGCCACCGGCTGGGACCTGCGCGGAGTCACCTACCGGCGGCTGCGCAGTACGCCCGTCCAGTGGCCGGCGCCCACCGCCGGCGGCCCCGACCGCAGTCCGGTCCGCTACCTCAACGACGGCGTGAGCCAGACGCTGCTGGAACGCCCGGACGGCAGCCGCCCCCGGCTGGCCTTCCCCACCCCGACCGGGCGGGCCCGCTTCTACGCCCGCCCCCACCTGCCGCCGGCCGAACTCCCCGACGACGAATACCCCTTCGTCCTCAACACCGGCCGGCTGCAACACCAGTGGCACACCCTGACGAAGACCGGGAAGGTCGCCAAGCTCGCGAAGCTCGACCCCGGCCCGTTCGTCGAGGTGCACCCCGAGGACGCGGCCGCCCTCGGGGTCGCCGCGGGCGACCACCTGGAGGTGGCCTCGCGCCGGGGCCGTGCCGTCCTGCCGGCGGTGGTCACCGACCGGGTGCGGCCGGGCACCTGCTTCGCCCCCTTCCACTGGAACGACCTCTTCGGGGAGTACCTCAGCATCAACGCCGTCACCAGTGACGCCGTCGATCCGATCTCCTTCCAGCCCGAGTTCAAGGCCTGCGCGGTCACGCTCACCAGAGCGGCCGCGCCGGTGGCGGCCGGGCGCGGCGGCGGGGAACACCGCAGCGCCCCGGCATCGGCCCCGGCCGCGCGCCCCGCCGCCGAAAGCCCCGTCACGCCCGCGGATCCGGGCTCCCCGGTGCAGGTCCCGGTCCCCTCGGTCCCGGTCCCCGCACTGGCCGCCGCCCTCGGCCTCGGGGACCTGGCCCCGGCCCGACTCGCCGAGCCCGAACGCCGGTACCTCTCCGGATTCCTCACGGGCCTCACCGCGGCCCCCGCCGACGGGCGCGTCCCGGTGTTGCCGGCCGGTGCGCCCCTCTCCAGGGACTCGGCCCTCTGGGTCGACGGCGTCCTGGCCGGCATGTTCTCCCGCCGGCCCGCGGCCCCGCCGCTGCCCGAGGCCACCGGACCGGCCGCGGGGCCGGCGGCACCCTCGACGACCCCGACCCGCCGGCTGGTCGTGCTGTGGGCCTCGCAGACCGGCACCGCGGAGGAGTTCGCCGCCACCGCGGCCGCCCGCCTCACGGCCGCCGGGCGCACGCCCGAACTCCTGCCGATGGCCGAGGCCGAGCCGGGCGGCCTCACCGCCGGCACCGACCTGCTGCTGATCACCAGTACCTTCGGCGACGGCGAGGCCCCGGACAACGGCGCCGCCTTCTGGCAGGCCCTGTCGGCCCCGGGAGCCGGCCGGCTGGACGGGGTCCGGTACGCGGTGCTCGCCTTCGGCGACTCGTCCTACGACGACTTCTGCGGCCACGGCCGACGGCTCGACGAACGCCTCCACGCCCTCGGCGCCACCCGGCTCGTCCCGCGGACCGACTGCGAACCGGACTACGGGGACGCGGCCGAGCAGTGGCTCCGGGCGGCCGTCACCGCGCTGGCGGAGGCGGCGGAACCGGTACCCGCGACCATCGGCGGGACCGGGACACCGGGGACCGGCACCCCCGGCCCCGGAGCACCGGGTACCGGGACATCAGGGACCGGAACACCCGGTCCGGGGACGCCCGGCCCGGGTACCCCCGGCCCGGCGGCCGCGGCGTCCCCGACCACGACCGGGTACGGCAGGACGTCGCCGTTCGCCACCCTCCTGATCGGCAACCGGCTGCTGAGCCTGCCCGGTTCGGCGAAGGAGGTACGGCAGTTCGCCTTCGACACCCGCGGCGGCGAACTCGCCTACGAGGCCGGGGACGCGCTGGGCGTCTGCCCGACCAACGCCCAGGCCCTGGTCACCGAATGGCTCGCCCTCACCGGCCTCGACCCGGCCGAACCCGTCGACCTCGGGGACGGTACGCCGCTCCCGCTGCGGGAGGCGCTGCGCACCCGCCTCGACATCACCCGCATCACGGCCGACCTGCTCCGGTTCGTGTGCGAGCGCACCGGCAGCCACGACCTCCGGCGCCTGCTGCGCCCGGACAACAAGGACGCGCTGGCACAGTGGAGTTGGGGCCGCCAGGCCGTCGACGTCCTCGCCGCCTTCCCGGTGCGCGCCGCGGCGGCCGAGTGGACCGCCGTCCTCAAGCGCCTGCAACCCCGCCTGTACTCCATCTCCTCCAGCCCCCTCGCCCACCCCGGCGAGGTGCGGCTGACGGTCTCGGTGGTCCGCTACGCCAACGACCTCGGCCGCGACCGCCACGGCGTGTGCTCCACCTATCTCGCCGACTGCGCCGACGACGGCCCGGTCCAGGTCTACGTCCAGCGCTCGCCGCACTTCCGCCCGCCCGCCGACCCGGCCACTCCCATGATCATGGTGGGACCCGGTACCGGGGTGGCCCCCTTCGTGGGGTTCCTCGAGGACCGGCGGGCCCGCGGACACACCGGTCCCAACTGGCTCTTCTTCGGCGAACAGCGGTCGGCCACCGACTTCTACTACCGCCAGGAGCTGGCGGCCTTCTCGGCCTCCGGCCACCTGGACCGCCTCGACCTGGCCTTCTCCCGGGACCAGCGCAACAAGGTCTACGTCCAGGACCGGATGCGCGAGCACGGGCCCCGGCTGTGGCAATGGCTCGAGGACGGCGCCCACTTCTACGTCTGCGGGGACGCCGGCCGGATGGCCAAGGACGTGGACCGGGCCCTGCGCGAGATCGTCGCAGCGCACGGCGCCATGGGCGCCGAGGAAGCCGACGCCTACGTCCGCCGACTGTCCGCCGACAAGCGGTACGTGCGCGACGTGTACTGAACCGCTCCGCGGCGGACGGTGGCCAACGCCCCCCGGGCGCCCGCTCCTCGGCGACGTACGTGAAGATCGACACGGGCCCGGGGGAACGCGCGATCCGGTCCGGACCGCCGGGACCTCCGGCGGGAGTCGGCGTGTGGACGAGGGGAGTTGGCGGGTGCGGGGGCAAGAGGAGGGGATGCGGAGGTATTTCGAGGAGGCCGCTGCGCGGCGTGGGTTCGAGATCTCCGCGGAGCAGGAGGTCGCGGTGGCGCGGCTGGTGCGGTTGGCTGGTGAACTGGCGCGGCCCGCCTGGACGTTCCCGAGGCCGCCGCGTGACCTGTACGTCTGGGGGCCGGTGGGCCGCGGGAAGAGCTGGCTGGTGGACACCTTCTACGAGGGGCTGCCCGCCGGGCGCAAACGCCGCCTGCACTTCCACGACTTCTTCCGTCGGCTGCACCAGGGCGTGGCCGGCCCCGGCGCCCGGCCCGACGGGCAGAGCGCGGTCGACAGTGCGCTCGACGAGCTGATCGGGGACAGCCGGGTGCTGGTCTTCGACGAGTTCCACGCCCACGACGCGGGCGACGCGATGCTCATCGCCCGGCTCTTCCGGACCCTGCTCGACCGCCGGATCACCCTCGTCACCACCTCCAACTACCCGCCCGCCGGGCTGATGCCCGACCCCCTCTACCACCACCTCTTCGAGCCCACCATCGCGCTCATCGAGGAGCGGATGGACGTCCTGGACGTCTCGGGGCCGGTGGACTTCCGCCGGTTCGCGGCCCCCGGTGCCGAGCCGGGCGGTCCGCGCTTCGCGACCGGGATGTGCCTGCCGCCCGAGGACCGTGCGCTGGCCGCCCACGACCTCGTCCGCCCCGCCCCCGGGGAGGCCGCCGCCGTCCGGGCGCACCTGCACGAGCTGCCCGCCCGCGCGGTCCGTGGCGACCTGGTGTGGTTCGGCTTCGACGCGCTCTGCGAGGGCGCCACCGCGGTACCCGACTACCTCGTCCTCGCCGAGCGGTTCGCCACCCTGGTCCTGGACGGGGTACCGCCGCTCGCCGAGGCCTCCGCGGACGGCCGGCAGCGGTTCGCCAACCTGGTCGACGTGGCCTGCGACCGGGACCTGCGGCTGGTGCTGGTCGGCGCCGACCCGCTGGCCGGCGCCGCCGGCGCGGGGGCGCTCACCCGCGACCTGGACCGGACGGCCAGCCGGCTGGCGATGCTGCGCGGGGCCGAGCGGGCCGGACTCCGCTGACCGGCGGCGGCCCGGGCGCGGCCGCCCCGGCGGTCGGCCCCGGTCAGCCCCGGCCGGCGCGCCCGTGGCGCAGGGCGTAGGCCACGGCGCCCGCGGCCAGGACGGCCGTCCCGGTCAGGACCGCGGACGGGGGGAGGGCGAAGGCCAGCAGGAGGCAGCCGGCCAGGCCCACGACGGGGACCCACCGGGGCGGGCGGCCCTCGGCCGGGGTGAGGGTCCGGGCGGCCGCGTTGGCGACGGCGTAGTACACCAGGACGCCGAAGGACGAGAAGCCGATGGCCCCGCGGACGTCGGCGGTCGCCGCCAGCACCGCGACCACCGCGCCGACCAGCAGCTCCGCCCGGTGCGGGACCCCGAAGCGCGGGTGTACGGCGGCCAGGGCGGGCGGGAGGTGCCGGTCCCGGGCCATCGCCAGCGTGGTGCGGGAGACGCCGAGGATCAGCGCGAGCAGGGAGCCCAGGGCCGCGACCGCGGCGCCGGCCCGCACCACCGGGACCAGCCAGGCGGCCCCGGCGGCCCGCGCGGCGTCCGTCAGCGGTGCCCCGGAGGCGGCGAGTCCGTCGGGGCCCAGCACCAGCAGGACCGAGACGGCGACGGCCGCGTACACGACCAGGGTGATGCCGAGCGCGATCGGGACGGCCCGGGGGATGGTGCGCGCCGGATCCCGGACCTCCTCACCGAGGGTGGCGATCCGGGCGTACCCGGCGAAGGCGAAGAACAGCAGGCCGGCCGCTTGGAGCAGGCCCCCGACGGAGGCGTCCGCGCCGATGTCCAGGCGGTCCGCCCGCACCGCCCCGGAGGCCAGGGTGGTGACCACCACGGCGGCGAGCGCGGCCAGCACGAGGGCCACCACGACCCGGGTCAGCAGGGCGGACTTGTGCACCCCCGCGTAGTTCACCGCGGTCAGCGCCACCACGGCGGCCACCGCGACCGCGTGGGCGTGGCCGGGCCACACGTACGAGCCGACGGTCAGGGCCATGGCCGCGCAGGAGGCGGTCTTTCCCACGACGAACGACCAGCCGGCCAGATAGCCCCAGAAGGGGCCCAGTCGTTCGCGCCCGTAGACGTAGGTCCCGCCGGAGGACGGGTAGCGGGCCGCGAGCCGGGCCGAGGAGGTGGCGTTGCAGTACGCGACCACCGCGGCGAGGGCCAGCCCGGCGAGCAGGCCGGAACCGGCGGCCCGGGCGGCCGGGGCGAGCGCGGCGAAGATCCCCGCGCCGATCATCGAACCCAGGCCGATCAGCACCGCGTCGGACACCCCGAGGCGCCGCCGCAGCCCCGCCGGTCCGCCCGGCGCCGCGCTGCCGTCCACCTGTGCCACCCCTCGCCGTCCGTACCCGCGGACGTACGCCGCGGCCCGCGCACCCTAGGGCATGGACCTGAACGGCCGGCACCGGCGCGCGCCCCACCCCGCGTCGCCCCGCCGTGATCACCCCGCGTCGCCCCGCCCCGCAGGTACCCGGCGGCCCTAGAGTCGGGCAGATGACAGCGGAGGAGGACGCGACCGGGCGGACGGCGGGGGACCCGGCCGCGGGTCCGGGGCCCGTGGTGGCGGTGCTGCGCGAGGCGGTGATGCCCCTGGGGCTGATGGCGCTGATCGCGGGGCTGGACCTGGCCACCGGCCGGGACACGTACTTCTACCCGTTCCTGGTCCTCGGCCCGGCGCTGGCGGCGACCGTGGCCCGGCCGGCGGTGGTCCTCGGGGTGGGGCTGCTCGCGCTGCCGCTGCGGTACCTGCTGGCCTTCTACGACCACGTGGGCACCACGGCCCCGGCCGACAAGGCCTTCCAGTACAACACCTTCGGCGTGGCCGCCGCGGTCGGGGCGAGCGTGGTCGTCTCGTGGCTGCGGCTCAAGCGCGAACGGAAGCTGGCCGTGGTCACCGAGGTCGCCCTGGCGGCCCAGCGGGCGATCCTGCTGCCCCCGCCGGACACCGTCGACGGCATCCGCATCGCCGTCCGCTACTACCCGGTCGCCGAACACGCCGAGCTCGGCGGCGACCTGTACGACGCCCGCGCTACGGAGCACGGCGTGCGGGTGGTCATCGGCGACGTGGCGGGCAAGGGGTTGGACGCGGTCCGCACCGCGGCCATCACCCTCGGCGCCTTCCGCGAGGCCGTCCACGAGGAGCCCGACCTCGCCGGGGTGGCCCGGCGGGTCGAGCGCGGCATCGTGCGGGACGCCCCGGCGGACGCCTTCGTCACCGCGCTGTTCCTCGAGTTCGGCCCGGACGGGGTGGAGTTCCTGCACCGGGGCCACGAGCCGCCCGTGCTGGTCACCGCCGACGGCGCGGCCCGGGAACTGGAGCCGCCCGAGCCGGGCCTGCCGCTGGGGCTGGCCGCCCTGGACCGGGGCGCCGCCGCGGCCGCGCCGCGCTGGTCCGTGCCGTTCCCCGAGGGTGACCTGCTGCTGCTGGTCACCGACGGGGTCACCGACGCCACCGACCGCACGGGCCGGCAGTACCGGCTGCCCCGGCGGGCCGCCGAACTGCTGGCCCGGGGCACCCTCCCGGCCGACCCGCGCACCGTGGTCGACCTGGTGGGCCGCGACCTGCTGGCCCACGTCCGGGGACACCGCCTCACCGACGACACCCTGGTCGTCGCCCTGGCCCGGATCCCGGGGCACCCGCTCAGGGACACAGCGTCCGGCTAGCCGCCCCGGTGCCGAAGTCCGCTCGGACGCAGCCGGGGCGGACGCCCTCGCGGGGCGTGGTGCCGAAGTTGGCGGTCATCGTCAGGGCGCCGGAGCCGAAGACCGTCCGCTGCACGGCGTGGTCGGCAGTGAGCCACCGGAAGGAGGTCATCGGCCGCAGGAACGAGACCCGGTGCACGCCGGCGAAGAAGGACTGGAGCCGGGCCAGGTCCTTGCCGTGCCGGTCGAGGGAGGGGCCGTCGAGCACGTAGTTGAGGGGGACGTTGTAGAGCATGGCGAGCAGCGCCCGGTCCCGCTTCTGGTCGGGCAGCTTCTCGTACGAGAGCTCCCAGCGGTCGGCGTTGACCACCGCGTCGTGCAGGGCGGTCTCCAGCAGGGGGACCCGGTAGCGCGGGTCGAACATCGCCTTGGAGAGGTCCGCGGGCAGGTGCACCGGCTTGAAGAAGATCGCCGGGGCCTTGGCGGGGGCGTAGCCGCCCCAGACGTCCCGGTCCCGCTCCAGCGGCCACAGCGCGTCGGCCACCGGGGTGGCCGAGCCGTGGGAGAAGGCCAGGACGCCGTTGGCCCAGGAGCCGGCGGACTCGGAGCCCAGGACGAGCCGGCGCCGGTCGGTGAGGTCGGCCATCCGGCGGAGCCGGTTGGCGCGGTCCCGGCGCTGGTTCATCCGGTGGCCGGGGGTGTGGTCGTCGAAGAACTCGCCGGCCGCGTCCACGTCCAGGAAGTAGCTGTTCATGCCGCCGGCCGAGAAGGTGTCCACGTGCCGGTCGAGGATCGTGCGGCCCTCGGGGGTGGCGAGCGCCTGGGAGCTGACGTAGCAGCCGCGGCCGCCGAAGCCGGTCATGATGCTCCCGTCGGCGTTGCGGACGCAGTACGCGTTCCAGACGGGGGCCGGCCAGGTGGAGGTGGGGCTGTCGGAGGTGGCGGGGTCCTGGGCGTTGGCGAAGGAGTCGTACGAGCCGACGAGGTAGCCGTCCTTCTTGGCCGCGGCGATCGCGGCGGGGGACATCGGGCCGTTGCCGGGGTCGTAGCCGAGCCACATCCGGGAGACCCCGAGCTTCCTGAGCCGGTCGATGCCCTCGGCCGTGCGCGCGTCGCCCCAGACGTACGCGTGGAAGGCGCCGGTCAGCTTGGCGGTGTCCGGGTTCGCGCGGATCTTCGCCCGGAGGGACGACAGCCGCCCGGAGTCCGCCAGCCAGGACCGGTAGTCCAGCGCCGGGGCGACGGGGGAGGCGTCGGTGAGCCTGAAGGAGACGGTGTAGTCGCGGGTCTGCTCGGCGGCGGCGAAGGCGTGCACCGCGGTGGTGCCCAGCCGGCCGCCGCGGGAGTCGACGGCCAGCGTGGTGCCGAGGGCGTCGGGGGAGAGGTAGCTGATGCCCTGCCGTCCGGCCGTGTACCCCCACAGGGGCAGGGTCAGGCCGGCGGCCAGGTCCAGGCGCTGGCCCGCCAGCCCGGCCGCGGTGTTCCACCAGCGGTCCGCGACCGGGACGGACAGGCCCTCGCCCTTGGGGAGTTGGAGCGCGGTCGCGGTGCGGTCGGTGCCGGTGACGGGCCAGCGCACGGTGGTGTCCCGGTCCGCGTGGACGGTCACGACCAGTCGGCCGGCGGCGCTCTTCGCGGTGACCGACAGGCCCGTGCCGGGGTAGGACCAGCGGGCGCCCCGGGAGTCGGTGGTGACCGCGGAGGGCTTCCCGAGGCCGGCGCCGGCGGCCGAGGCGGTCAGGGCCGGTCCGCCGCCGGCCGGGCGGAGGGAGACCGCAAGGCCCGCCGGGTCGATCTCGGCGGTGCCGCCCGCGACCGCCAGGCGGACCCGGGGTGCGGCCGGTGCGGCCGGCCCGGTGGCCGTCGCGGCGGCGGACAGTGCGGGACCGAGGGCCAGGGCGCCGCCGGTCAGGGTCAGGAGGGCGGTGTGCAGGAGGGTCCTGCGAGGTGCGTGGGGCACGGAGGTCCTTCTCGTCGGCAGGGAGGTCCGGGCGCGGGCGGCGGACCCGGCACGGCCCGGTACGCTCCGCGCGGTGCGGGCCCGCCCGACGGTAGGAGCGCGTTCTAAGAACGTTCTAAGAGTTCGGAGGTGCAGGTCATACCTCGTGATGACGGCTCCGGGACCCGGCCGGACCGAGGGACTACGGCGGACGCGACCCGAGGAGGTCGCCCCGGGCGCGGGACGGGCCGAGGATGGAGGGCCGGCACGTCCCCCGTGCGGTCGCGTTCCCGCGCGGCCCGCCGGTACGAAGGAGCAACCCCGCGTGAACATCACGTCCCTGACCGCCGCAGCCCTCGCGGTGACCGGCCTCGTCGCCCTGACCGGCCCGGGCGGCGCCCCGTCCGGGGGCCGGCCGGACCCGGCCGCGGACCGGCCCACGGGCCGGCTGGTCTGGGGGACCTGCGGCCGTGAGGACATCCAGGAGGGGGTCGAGTGCGGGCGGCTCACCGTCCCGGTCGACTGGTCCCGGCCGGCCGGGCAGCAGGTCGCCCTGCGCGCGTACCGGATGAAGGCGACCGGCGGACCGGGCCGCGGCACGATCCTCAACTTCCCCTCCGGACCCGGCGAGACCGGGGACATCGCCTTCGCCACTCTGCGCGACCGGCTGCCCCGCTACGACCTCGTGGCCCTCGACCCCCGGGGCGTGGGCGAGAGCGCCCCGCTGCGCTGTGCGACCGACAGGATCCTGAAGATCCCGCTGGTACCGCCCACCGGACAGCGCGCCTTCGAGGAACTGGCCGCCGGACAGCGGGCGTTCTGGTCCTCCTGCCGGACCTCGCCGGCCGCCGTCAAGGGCCACCTGGACGCGGTGAGCAACGCCCGCGACGCCGAGGCCCTGCGCGCCGCGCTGAAGCTGGACCGCGTCAACCTCTACGGGATGTCCTACGGCACCCTGCTCGCGGAGCGGTACCTCGGCCTGTTCGGCCGGCAGGTCAACGGGGCCGTACTGGAAGGGGTGATGGACCCGGCCCGGAGCCGGCGGTCCTTCGTCACCAGCGCCGCGGCGGCGAGCGAGGCGGTCCACGACCGGTTCGCCCGGTGGTGCGCGCGGAACAAGGAGTGCGTCCTGCACGGCAAGGACCTCGACGCGACCCTGCGCACCGCGCAGCGGCAGGCGGACCGGGGGCGCGTCCCGGGCACGGCCTTCGGGCGTCCCTGGTCGGCCGCCGCGGTCGTCCAGTACGTCGAAACGGCCACCGGCAACGCGGACTTCGCGGGCGCGGCCCGCGGCCTGGCCGCCCTCGCCCGGGGCGCCAACCCGGATCCGGACGACGGCGGCGGCGACCAGCCGGTGCCGAAGGCGCTGCCGTACGCGGACCCGGTGGTCTGCTCCGACTTCGACCTGTCGGTACGTGACCGGGCCTCGGCGGCGGGCGACCTGGAGGCCGCCCGCAGGGCGGCCCCGCACCTGGGCTACTCCACCAACGCCGCGCAGTACACGTCGATCTGCCTGAACGGGCCGGCACCCGCGAAGGGGTCCGGAACCCCGGTGGTCTCCCGCAGCGCGCACCCGGTGATGCTGCTCAGCAACACCCTCGACCCGTCGACGCCGATCGCCTGGGCCGATGCCGTGCAGCGCCGGCTGGGCCCGGACACGCTGCACGTCCGGACGGACAAGGTCGGGCACGGTGGCGGCCTGGACGTGCCGGACACCCGGCGGCGGGTGGCGGCGTACCTGGACCGGCTGAACCGGGCGTGACCGGACCGGGCTCAGCCGGTGACGACCCGCCCGTCGCGCAGTTCCAGGACCCGGTCCGCGAGGTCGAGCAGCTGCGGGTCGTGGGTGGCGACCAGGGCGGCGATGCCCTCGCTGCGGACGGCGGAGCGCAGCAGTTCCATCACGGCCAGGCCGGTGCCCGCGTCCAGCTGGCCGGTGGGCTCGTCGGCGATGAGCAGCGAGGGCCGGTTGGCCAGCGCCCGGGCGATCGCCACGCGCTGCTGCTGGCCGCCGGAGAGTTCGGTGGGCCGCTGGTCGGCGTGGTCGGCCAGGCCCACCAGGGCGAGCAGCAGGGCCACCCGCTCGTCCCGCTCGGCCGGGTCGGTGCGGCGCAGCCGCAGCGGGACGCCGACGTTCTCGGCGGCGGTCAGGATCGGGATCAGCCCGAAGTTCTGGAAGACGAAACCGATGCGGTCGCGGCGCAGTTCGAGCAGTTCCTCGGCGCCCAGCGAGGCGAGGTCGATGCCGTCGAGGAACACCTGCCCCCGGTCCGGGGCGTCCAGTCCGCCGACCAGGTTGAGCAGCGTGGTCTTGCCGGCGCCGGAACGGCCCTTGATGGCCACCAGCTCGCCGCGGGCCAGCTCGAAGCCGGCGCCGGTCAGGGCGTGCACCGCCGCGGCGCCGCTGCCGTAGGACCGGTGCAGGTCGGTGACCCGCACCATCGGGGCACCCGCCGCCTCCGGGGCGCCGTCGGCCGCCCTGCCCGTACCGCTGCTCCGCTGTGCCATGGCCCGCCCCCGTGCATCCCCGTACGTGATCGTCGGGGTCAGTATGAGCAGGCGGAACATGTCCGGGCAATGACGAACCCGGGTGCAACTCCTGTCGTACGTGGATCGTTCTGCATCTATTTCTAGTCGGGATCTGTTTGTTTCAACATCATTTTTTGATAGAAATCCGAACGAGCCGGCACCAACGACCGTCGGCCGGGGGGCGGGTCGACTGTGACGGGGTTCATCTTCCTGCGCGCACGCGCGCACCGGCTGCTGCTGGCCTGCGCCCTGCTCGCGGTGCTGCTGACCACCGCCGTGCTCGCCACCCTCGCCGCCTTCACCTCAGCGGTCGGCGACACGGCCCTGCGCGAGAACCTGCGGGGGCCCGCCGCCCCCGCCGCCGCGCTCGTGGTCAGCGCCAAGGTCCCCGCCGACCGGCGGACGGCCGCCGGGGCGGTCGTCGAACAGGCCGCCCGCCGCACCTTCGACGGACTGCCGGTGACCGTCCGCAGCCTGATCTCCTCCGGGTCCTACGCCCTTCCGCGCAGCCTCCAGCCGGCCGCCGCCCGCTCCGGGAACCCGGACCTGACGCAGCTCGCCGCCCTGGACCCCACCCGCATCCGGCTGGTCGCCGGCACCCTGCCCGGCCCGCCCGCCGCCGGCCGCACCGCCGAGATCCCGGCCGCCGTACCGCAGGCCGCCGCCCGGCGGCTCGGCACCGCCCCCGGCAGCCGGCTCCGCCTGACCGACCCCCTCGGCGGCCCCCCGCTGACCGTCCGCATCACCGGCGTCTACCAGGCCCGCGACACCGCGGACCCGTACTGGCAGCTCGACCCGCTCGGCGGCCGGGCCGTCCGGACCCTGGAGTTCACCACCTACGGCCCGCTGCTCGCCGACCCCGCGGCGCTGGCCGCCGGCCGCACCAGCACCGGCAGCAGCGGCTGGCTCGCCACCGCCGACTACCGGGACCTGACCACCGACCGGATCGGCGCCCTGCGCGCCGCCGCCACCAGCGGCCCCCAGGGCCTGCGCAAGGCACCGGACTTCGCGGCCGGCGCGACCGTGCGCACCGCCCTGCCCGCCGTCCTGGACCGCACCGAACGCGCCCTGGTCGTCGCCCGCTCCACCCTCTTCATCCTCGCCCTGCAACTGGTCCTGCTCGCCGGATACGCCCTGCTGCTGGTGGCCCGCCTGCTGAGCAGCCAGCGGGCCGGCGAGACCGGCCTGCTGCGCGCCCGGGGCGCCGCCGGCACCAGGATCGCCGCCCTCGCCACCACCGAGGCGCTGCTCCTCGCCGCCCCCGCGGCCGTCCTCGCCCCGCTGCTCGCCGGCCCGCTCACCCGCCTGATCAGCGACTACGCCAGCGACGGGCGGACCCTCGACGACGGCGGGGGCCTGTGGACCCCGCCGGGCGGCCCCGTCTGGCTGGTGGCCGCCGCCGTCGCGCTGTGCTGCGCCGCGGCCGTGGTCTCGCCCGCGCTGGCGGCCGCCTCGGACGGCACGGTACGGCTGCGCCCCGGCCGCGACGGCACCCTGCCGGCCCCGCTGCGGGCCGGCGCCGACCTCGCCCTGGTCCTCGTCGCCGGCGTCGCGTACTGGCAGCTCGACCGCCGCGGCGGTCCCGAGGGCGGCGGCGCGGCGGGCTCCTCGCTCGGCGTCGACCCGCTGCTGGTCGCCGCCCCCGCCCTGGCCCTGCTGGCCGGCACCGTGCTGACCCTGCGACTGCTGCCGCCGCTGGCCTCGCTGGCCGAACGCCGGGCCGCCCGGTCCCGGGGCCTGGGCCCCGCGCTGGCCGGCTGGCATCTGGCCCGCCGCCCGCTGCGCGGCGCCGGCCCCGTCCTGCTGCTCGTCCTGGCCACCGCCATGGGCACCCTCGCCGTCGGACAGGGCGCCTCCTGGGACCGCTCGCAGCGCGACCAGGCCGACTTCGCCGCCGGCGCGGCCGTCCGGGTCCTCGACGGCCGCCTCGGCACCCCCGGCCAGGCGGGCTACTACGCCCAACTGCCCGGCGTGCACCGGGCCGCCCCCGCCTACCGCACCACCCTCGAGCTCTCCGGCGGCCGCACCGCCACCGTCCTCGCCCTCACCACCCGCGAGGCCGACGAACGGATGCTGCTGCGCCCCGACCTCGCCGACGTACCGGCCGGGCAGCTGCTCGCCGGGCTCGCCCCGCCGCCTCCCGCCGCCGGCCGGCCGGAGATCCGGCTGCCCGCCGACGCCCGCACCCTCACCGTCGACGCCCGGCTCACCCCCGACGCGGTGTACCAGGCGCTGCGCCGCGACGGGACCGAGAGAGCCCCGGCCGAGTTCACCGTCCTCGTCGAGGACCGCCTCGGCCTGTCGTACCGGCTGCGGGCCGGCCCGCTGCCCGCCGACGCCCGCACCCGCCGCCTCACCGTCGCCCTGGACCGCACCGCGTCCGGCGCCGGGCACGCCCCGGCCGGCCCGCTGCGGGTGACCGGCTTCCAACTGCGCGGCGCGCCCCCGGGCGGCCGGGACGAGACCCAGCGCCTGGACATCATCCGGCTGGCCACCGCGGGCCCCGGCTCCGCCCCCCGGGACCTCACCCCGCCCGCCGGCCTGCGCTGGCAGGGCACCGCCGACGCCACCCGCGCCGGCGACCCGCTCCCGCCGCGGCAGTTCACCGTGCCCGGCGCGCTGCCGCTCAGCATCTCGTACAGCACCGGTATCAGCGCGGGCATGTTCGGCACCGGCGCCGACGACTCCTACACCGTCCGGCTCACCACCCCGCAGCCCGCCGCGTCCGGCCCGCCGCCCGCCGTGGCCACCGACGCCTTCCTCAAGGCCGCCGCCGCCCGCCCCGGCGACCGCGTCTCCCTCACCCTGGGCGTCGAGCGGCTGACCGTGCGGCTGGTGCGCGCCGTCCGTGAACTGCCCACCACCGGCACCCCGTCCGGGACCCCGTCCGGCCCGGACCCGGCCGCCGACCCCGGCACGGACCCGGCGGCCGACGGTGGCGCCCTCCTGGTCGACCTGGCCACCGTCAACCAGGCGCTGGCCCGGCAGGGGAAGGACCTGGTCGCCCCCACCGAATGGTGGCTGAGCACCCCGAAGCCGGCCGCCGTGGCCGCCGCCCTGCGGTCCCGCGCCGACGCCGGCGCCGCCGACGAGGTCCTGGTCCGCGACGAACGCGCCGCCGAACTGCTCGGCGACCCGCTCGGCCGGGGCCCGCGCGCCGCCCTGTTCGGCGTGACCCTCGCCGCCGCCGCGCTGGCCGCCGTCGGCTTCGCCGTCAGCGCCGCCGGCTCGCTGCGCGAACAGTCCGCCGAACTCGCCGTGCTGCGCGCCCTGGGCGCCTCCCGGCGCCGCCTGGCCACCCTCGCCGCCGCCGAACACGGCCTGCTCGTCCTCGTCGGCGTGCTCGCCGGCCTCGGCATCGGCACCCTGCTCACCCGGGCCGTGGTCCCGCTCCTGGTCCTCACCGGGCAGGCCGCCCGCCCGCTCCCGCAGGTCCTGGTCGAACTGCCCTGGTCCCACCTGGCCCTGCTGCTCGCCGGGGTCGCGGCCGTACCGCTGCTGACCGCCGCCGCCCTCGCGCTCCGGCACGCCGGCCCCGCGCCCTCGCTCCGTGACCAGGGGGACAGCTGACATGACCAGCCCCACCACCGCCCCGACGCGCCCCGCCACCGAGAACCGGGCGGCCCGCACCCCCGCCCCCTGGGTGCGCACCCGACTGCGCACCTCGCCCGCCGCCGCGCTCGCCCTCGCGGTCCTCGTCCTCGTCACCGCCTTCCTGGCCGCCGCGCTCCCGCGGGCCGTCGACGGGTACGAGAGCCTGGCCCTGCGGCACGCCGTCGAGGACGCCCCGGCCACCGCCACCGCCGTCGAGGTCACCACCCCCCGGCCCGGCCTCGAACTCTCCCCGGCCAAGCAGGAGGCGGCCCTGCTCCCGCCCCCGCTCGACGCCGTGCAGAGCCGCCTGCTGGCCGCGCTGCCCGCCCCGCTGCGGGCCGACCCCGGCCAGTCGGCGCACGGCGTACGGACCACCACTGCGCTCGTCGCCACCGACTCATGGCTGCCCCGCCTGGAGGAGCGGCCACCCCGGTTCACCGTGGACGCCCAGTCCGGCCTCGCGGACCACGCCACCGTGGTCAGCGGCCGGCTCCCCGGCGCCCGGGGCGCCGTCACGGCCCGTACCCGGAACGTGGAGGCGGCGGCCAGCACCGAGACCGCCGCGACCCTGCACCTGCGGGTCGGTTCCGTCGTGCACCTGCTCGCCGACGGCCCGCTCGCCGTGACGATCACCGGTATCGTCGAACCGCGCACGCCGGGCGGCAGTTACTGGAGTGCCAAGCCGATCCTGCGCACCCCCGGCCAGCTGATGGCCCGCTCCGGAGTCATTCCCGCCCCCTACTGGCACGGCGCCCTGCTGCTCGCCCCCGAGGCCGCCCCGGCCCTGCTCGGTACCACGGGCAAGTTCGAGCGGTACTGGCGCTTCGCCCCCGCCGCCGACGGGCTGACCGCCGCTGATGCGCCCACCCTCGTCAAGCGGATCGCCTCCCTCGAAGGCGGCCCCGACCTGCTGCGGATGCGCGCCGTGGCCGGCTCCACCGCCGTGGTCTCCACCGACCTGGAGACCGTCCTCGCCGACCAGAACGCCGCCCGCGACGCGGTGGCCGACGTCGTCGCCGTGGCCGCCGCCGGCACCGGCGCGGTCGCCGCCGTCGTCATCGCCATGGCCGGGAGCCTGGTCGCCGCCCGCCGCCGGGACGAACTGGCCCTGCTGCGCGCCCGCGGCGGCTCCCTGGCCGGTATCGGGCTCCGGCTGCTCGGCGAGGCGGCCGTCACCGCACTGCCGGCCGCCGCCGCCGGACTGCTCGCCGCCCTGCTGCTCCTCGACGGGTCCCGATGGCTGCCCGCCGCCCTCGGCGCGGGCGCCGTCGCCCTGCTCGCCTGCGTGGTCCTGCCGCTGCCCGCCGTGCTGGCCCACCGCAAGCCGCGCGTCCACGGCCTCCGCGACGACCTGGCCACCGCCCGGCCCGGCCGGGCCCGCACCGTCGCCGAACTGACCGCGCTGGTGCTGGCCGCCGCCGCCCTCCAGACCCTGCGCAGCCAGGACGCCGCCGGCGGCCCGCTGGCCGCCGCCGCGCCCGTCCTGGTCGCCCTCACCGCCGCCCTGGTCGCGGTCCGGCTCTACCCGCTGCCACTGCGCTGGGCCGCCCGCCCCGCCCGCCGGCTGCGCGGCGCTGTCGGCTTCCTGGCCCTGGCCCGCGCCGGCCGCGCCCCGGCCGCGGGCGTACTGCCGCTGCTCGCCCTGCTCGTCGCCCTCACCACCGCCGCCCTCGGCGGCTCCGTGCTGGCCGGCGTCGAGGGAGCCCGCGACCGCACCGCCCTGCTGACCACCGGAGCCGACGTCCGCGTCTCCACCATCGGCGACCTCACCCCGCTGCCCGCCCAGACCGCGGCGGCCGTCGCGGGGGTCCGCGGCATCGAGGAGGTCACCGCGCTCCGGTTCGACCGCTCGGCCACCCAGATCCCGGCGCCCGCCACCGGCCGCCGCGTCCTCACCCTGATCGGCGTCCAGCCCGAGCCGTACGCGCGGCTCGCCCGGCACACCGGTCTCGGCGGCTTCCCGGCCACCGCACTGGCCCGTACCGGCGGCGTGCTCGACGCCGTCGCCTCCCCGGCCCTGGCCGCCCGGCTCGGCAGCGGCCCGCACCAGGTCGCCGCCCTCGGCGGCACCGTCACCGTCCGCGTCGTGGCCGTCCGGGACACCACCCCGGCCGCGCCCCGCAGCGAGTTCCTGCTGGTCGACAGCGCGGGCCTGCCGGGCCCCGGCACCGGTACCACCACCCTGCTCGCCACCGGCGCCCACCCCGACCCGGCCGCTCTGCGCGCCGCGGCCGCCGGGCAGCCCGTACAGATCAAGAGCACCGTCCGGGCGGCCTTCGCCGACACGCCCCTCCAGAAGGGCGCCGGCCGCCTCTACACCGCCGCGATCGCCGCCGGAGCCGGCTACGCCGCCGTCGCCCTGCTGCTCTCGCTGCTGCGGTCGGCCCCCGAACGCACCGCGTTGCTCGCCCGGTTGGGCACCTTGGGCATGGGCCGCCGGCAGAGCCGGACCCTGCTCCTGCTCGAAGCACTGCCCCAGACCCTGCTCGCCGCCGCCGGCGGACTGCTCACCGCCTGGGCCACCATCCGCCTCGTCGCCCCGGGCATCGACCTGACCCGGCTGGCCCTGACCGCCGCAGCCGAACCCGGCACCGCCGACGGCATCGCCCTGCACGCCGACGCCTGGTCACTGGCCCTGCCCGCGGCCGGCGTGGTGGCCCTGTCGGTCGCGGTGGCCGCCGCCCAGGCGTGGTGGCCGGACCGGCGCCGCACCCCCTCCAAGAAGCCCGTACCGGGAGAGACACGATGACGGACACGAAGGCCGGCGCCGCCGCCACGGACGACCGCCCCACCCTCGCCGAACTCGAACGGCGCGCCAACGCCCGCCGGGACCGGCCCTCCTACGGGCACGACGCGCTGATCGCCTGCGACCGGCTGGTCCGGATCTTCACCACCGACGGCGTCGAGGTGCAGGCCCTCCAGGGCCTGGACCTGCTGGTCCGCGAGGGCGAGCTGATGGCACTGGTCGGCGCCTCCGGCAGCGGCAAGTCCACCCTGATGAACATCCTCGCCGGCCTGGACGTACCCACCGCCGGCGCGGCCCGGGTCGCCGGCCGGGACCTGCTGGCCATGACCGCCAAGGACCGTCTCGACTACCGGCGCAACGCCGTCGGCTTCGTCTGGCAGCAGACCTCCCGCAACCTGCTCCCGTACCTGACGGCCGCCCAGAACGTCGCCCTGCCCATGCGGCTGCGCGGCGGGGGCCGGGGCACACCCCCATCCACCCCGAGTACGTCGCGTCCGTCCTGGACGAACTGGCCTCCGACGACGCGGTGTTCACGGTGGAC
>NZ_JBFBGK010000130.1:0-20123 GCF_040684615.1 Streptomyces sp. NPDC089919 | reverse complement strand
CCTGCACCGCCGCTCCGCGCCGGTCGCCTCAAACGCCGGCGGGGCTGGGCCGGCACGGCGGGTGCCGCCCGGTGGGCCCGCACCGCCGCTGCGCGACGGTCGCCTCAAACGCCGGCGGGGCTGGGTATGCCCACACGGCCAGGCCAGGCCAGGCCCGCACGGGCCGGAGCGCGGCCGGGCCGGGCGTAGGGAGGGGGCGGCAAGCGCCGCGGGGTCAGCGCATGAGTTCGCCCGCGTTCACCAGGAGGGACTGGCCCGTGATGCCCCGCGCCCGCCCAGACGCCAGGAAGGCAACCGCATCCGCCACGTCCCCGTCCGTCGCCAGCTCCGGCAGTGCCATCCGCGACTCCAGCCGCCCCCGCACCACCGACTCCGGAACCCCCTCACCCGCCGCCGCGAACGTCACGAAGGCCTGCACCGGCGGCCCCCACATCCACCCCGGCAGCACCGTGTTGACCCGGATCCGCGCCGGCCCCAGCTCCCGCGCCATGGAGTACATGGCCGAGGTCAGCGCCCCCTTCGACGCCGCGTACGCCGCCTGCTGGACCTCCGACGGCGCCGCCACCGCCGACTGCGTCCCGATGATCACCACCGAGCCGCCGCCCGCAGCCGCCCGCAGCCCCGGCAGGCAGGCCCGCGTCATCCGCAGGGTGCCGAGCAGGTTGACGTCCAGGACCTGCGCCCAGGTCGAGAAGTCCGCATCCGCCAGCCCGCCGAAGTACGAGTCCCAGGCCGCCACGTGCACCACCGCGTCGATCCCGCCGAACCGCGAGACGGCCAGCGCGGCCAGCGCCTCGCACTGGGACTCGTCCGTGATGTCCGTCGGCAGGTAGGCGGTGTGCGCCCCGTCCGGGTCGATCTCGGCGGCGGATTTGGCCAGATTCGCTTCGGTCCGGGCCCCCAGCACCGCATTGCCGCCGTCCCGGACCACGGTCGCGGCGACCTGGTGCCCGAGCCCGGCCCCGACCCCCGACACGATGACGGTCTTCCCTTGCAGCAGCATGCGCGATCGCCTCCAGGCAGGCAGGAGCCCTCAACAAAACGAGCTGACGAGCCGTCAGATTAGGCCCACGGAACGGCAGAAGGAAGACCGCGCGCACGCCGGACGGCCCCGCCCCCGCCTTGTCCGAAACCCGTCAATTGCCCCGCCAAACACGACACGACCCAAGATCACCGCATCGAGCTAATGCCCCTGGCATCTCTAGGTGGCCCCCCGTCGCGGACGGTTACTGTTCCCGAGGATCTGAACGGAATCCAGCCGTTCGACCTGATATTCCCGCTTCATCCCCTTGGCTCTATTTCTTACCTTTCTGCGGTGACGTGCAGGTTCGCCCCATGCGGTCACTGCCTGATCAGGGCTGCCCTGACGAAGGAGAACCTCCCGCATGACCGTGGAAACCAGCCCCGAGGCACAGGCGGGCGCGCAGGCCCCGCAGCAGACCAGCCTGGGCACGGCGGCTGCCCGCAATCTCGCGACCACGACCAAGTCCGCCCCGCAGATGCAGGAGATCACCTCCCGCTGGCTGCTCAAGCTGCTCCCCTGGGTGGAGACCAAGGGCGGTGCCTACCGGGTCAACCGCCGCCTGACCTACACCGTCGGCGACGGCCGGATCGACTTCGTCCAGGACGGCGCCAACGTCCGTATCATTCCCCGGGAGTTCGGCGAGCTGGCGCTGCTCCGCGGCTTCGAGGACGACGAGGTGCTGGGCGCCCTCGCCAACCGCTGCCAGCAGCGCGAGTTCGCGGCCGGCGACGTCCTCGTCGAGCGCGGCACCCCCGCCGACCAGATCCACCTCATCGCCCACGGCCGCATCAAGCAGAGCTCCGCGGGCCAGTACGACGACCAGGTCACGGTCGCCGTCCTCGCCGACGGCGACCGCTTCGGCGAGAACGCCCTGCTCGACGCCGACGCCACCTGGGACTACACCGCCACCGCCGAGACCTCCGGCACGCTGCTGACCCTCTCGCGTGCGGACTTCTCCTCCGTGATGGCCGCCTCGCCGCAACTCCAGGAGCACATCCGCCAGTTCAGCGCGCTACCGCAGCAGCGCCAGAACAAGCACGGCGAGGCCGAGATCGCCATGTCGGCCGGCCACGTCGGCGAGGCCGAGCTGCCGGGTGCCTTCGTGGACTACGAGGCGCAGCCGCGCGAGTACGAACTCTCCATCGCCCAGACCGTGTTGCGCGTACACACCAGGGTCGCGGACCTCTACAACGGCCCGATGAACCAGATGGAGGAGCAGCTCCGGCTGACCATCGAGGCCCTGCGCGAGCGCCAGGAGCACGAGCTGGTCAACAACCGCGAGTTCGGCCTGCTGCACAACGCCGCCTTCAACCAGCGCATCCAGACCCACTCCGGCCCGCCCACCCCGGACGACCTGGACGAGCTGCTGTGCCGCCGCCGCGGCACGAAGATGCTGCTCGCGCACCCGAAGACGATCGCGGCGATCGGCCGCGAGTTCAACAAGCGCGGCCTGTACCCGACCCACGTCGACCTCGGCGGCCAGATGGTCCCGGCCTGGCGCGGCGTCCCGATCCTGCCGTGCAACAAGATCCCGATCACCAAGGAGAACACCTCCTCGGTGCTGGCGCTCCGCACCGGCGAGGACAACCAGGGCGTCATCGGCCTCCGCCAGACCGGCCTCCCGGAGGAGTACGAGCCCGGCCTCTCGGTCCGCTTCATGGGCATCGACGAGCGAGCCATCATGTCCTACCTGGTCACGACCTACTACTCGGCGGCAGTCCTCGTCCCCGACGCCCTCGGCGTCCTGGAAAACGTCCAGATCGCCCGCCGCCCGGAGTAGATCCGGCTTGCCCTGCCCCACTGCCCACCTGGAGCTTTGGCGCTGGAGTCCCGGCCAGTCCAGCCCCGCCGGCGATTGAGGCGCGGGGTCCGGGGCGGCGCCCCGGCAACGTCGCCGCGGGCGACCACGAAGCGGTACGCCCCCGCACCTCCTCCTCCGACCGCGGAGGCGGAGGCGCGGGGGACCCGCAGATCCAAAGGAGCCACGGATGCCCACCCCAGGGCTCACCCCGACCTTCCTGACCGGCATCCCCGAAGCCGTCCTCACGGCCCTGGCCGAGGCCGGCCTGCCCCTGCCGCACGCCGGCCTGCCGCCGGGCTTCCCGACCGCCGTCCCCGCCGCCGATCCGGGGACGGCACCCGGAGAGCCCGTACCAGCAGAGGCGCAGGCAGCGGCACTGGCAGAGGCCCCGGCCCCGCCGGAGCCGCGGATCCCCCACGGCCCCAGCGGCCTCGGCACCGCCACCCTCTCCCTGGCCCGCCGCCCCGAGGCCCCGGCAGCCCCGCCGGAGCCAGAGGTAGCGGCACCCACGGAGGCCCAGGACCCCCCAGTAGCCGCCGGAGGCACCGGCCGCCCCATCCCCGGCCTCTACTACCACCCCATCCCCGAACCGGACCCCACCCGCGTCGCCGAGGTCAGCCGCCGCATCAAGCAGTGGGCCGTCGAAGAGGTCGAGCTCTACCCCCCTGAGTGGGAGGACCAGTTCGACGGCTTCTCCGTGGCCCGCTACATGGTCGGCTGCCACCCCGACGCACCCACCGTCGAACACCTCATGATCGCCACGCGCCTGATGGTGGCGGAGAACGTGGTCGACGACGTCTACTGCGAGGACCACGGAGGCTCACCCGTAGGGCTCGGCGGCCGCCTCCTGCTGGCCCACACCGCGCTCGACCCGGTCCACACGACCGCCGAGTACACCCCCGCCTGGCTGGAGTCCCTGGGTGCCGACGCCCCGCGCCGGGCCTACGCCTCCGCCATGCGGTACTTCCTGGAGGGGGCCACCGCCTCCCAGGCGGACCGTTTCCGCCACGACATGGCCCGGCTCCACATGGGCTACCTCGCCGAGGCGGCCTGGTCGGAGACCGACTACACCCCCGAGGTGCACGAGTACCTGGCGATGCGGCAGTTCAACAACTTCCGCCCCTGCCCCACCATCACCGACACCATCGGCGGCTACGAGCTGCCCGCCGACCTGCACGCCCAGCCCGCCCTCCAGCGGGTGATCGGCCTGGCGGGCAACGCCACCACCCTCGCCAACGACCTGTACTCGTACACCAAGGAGCTCAAGAGCCCCGGCAAGCACATGAACCTGCCGGTGGTCATCTCCGAGCGCGAGGGCCTGTCCGACCGCGACGGCTACCTCAAGGCCATCGAGGTCCACAACGAACTGATGCACGCCTTCGAGGCGGCCTCCGCCGAGGCGGCCGCCGCCCTGCCGATCCCCACGGTGCTGCGCTTCCTGCGGGGCGTGGCGGTCTGGGTGGACGGCAACCACGACTGGCACATGAACAACACCTACCGCTACAGCCTGCCCGACTTTTGGTAAGGACGGATCCGATACATGACCACCCTTGAGACCGCCACCGCCTTCGTCCCGAACCCCGCCACCCCCTACCAGGGCGACATCGCCCGCTACTGGGACGGCGAGGCCCGCCCGGTCAACCTGAAGCTGGGCGATGTCGACGGCCTCTACCACCACCACTACGGCGTCGGCGAGATCGACCACGCCGCCCTGGGCGACCCCTCCGACGCCGCGTACGAGAAGAAGCTGATCGCCGAGCTGCACCGGCTGGAGTCCGCCCAGACCGACGTCCTGCTGGACAACCTCGGCCTGATCGGCCGGGACGACCTGCTGGTGGACGCCGGCTGCGGCCGCGGCGGCTCCTCCGTCATGGCCCACCAGCGCTTCGGCTGCAAGGTCGAGGGCGTCACCCTCTCCGCCAAGCAGGCCGAGTTCGGCAACCGCCGTGCCGCCGAGCTGGGCATCGACGACCACGTCGCCGCCCGCGTCTGCAACATGCTCGACATGCCCTTCGAGAAGGGCTCGGCCGCGGCCTCCTGGAACAACGAGTCCAGCATGTACGTCGACCTCGACGACCTGATGGCCGAGCACTCCCGGATCCTGCGCGTCGGCGGCCGGTACGTGACCATCACCGGCTGCTGGAACCCGCGCTACGGCCAGCCCTCCAAGTGGGTCTCGCAGATCAACGCCCACTTCGAGTGCAACATCCACTCCCGCCGCGAGTACCTGAAGGCGATGGCCGACAACCGCCTGGTCCCGCAGGCCGTGATCGACCTGACCCCGGACACCCTCCCGTACTGGAAGCTGCGCGCCACCTCCTCGCTGGTGACGGGCATCGAGGAGGCCTTCATCAAGTCCTACGAGGACGGCTCCTTCCAGTACGTCCTGATCGCCGCCGACCGGGTCTGACGCACGCCGCCGGGCGCCGGGTCCCTCGTGCGACGGGGCCCGGCGCACCGCCATGCCCGCGCCCGCGGGCGACCGGTCAGGTGGTCCGGTCGTACGCCTGCCAGATCAGCGGCGGCAGCGTGCCGCCGCGCTCGGTGTCCGCCCCGCCGACGCCCGTCATGGGCAGCAGTTGCGTGATCTCCGGCTTGGTGCGGAACATCCCGACGGACGTGCTCAGCTCGGGCGTCATCCCGACGAACCAAGCCGACTTCATACGGTCGTTGACCCCCGTCCGGCCGGCCCAGACGGGCCGGTGGTCACCGACCTGGGTCGGCGGACCGAGGGTGGTCCGGCCCACCTCCTGAAGCGCGAAGCCCACGGCCGCGGCGGTCTCGGAGCGGATCGCCTGCCGGGCCGCCGGCCGGGTCAGCCCGGGCACCGCCGTGCCGTCCCGTTCGACCCGGGTGACCGAGTACGGCTCGGTGGCCCGCCCCTGGTTGAGGAAGGTCGTGTACGCGCTGGCCAGCCGGACGGCGCTGGGGGTGGAGGTGCCGATCGCGAAGGTCGGCTCCAGCTTCGCCATGCTCTCCTCGCGCAGTCCCGTCGCCACCGCGAGCTTCTTGACCTTGTCCAGCCCGAGCCGCTTGCCCGTCGCCACGAAGGGAGTGTTGTCGGAGGCGACCAGGGCCGACTGGAGGTCGGTCAGCCGGCCCGAGGGCGGGGCCATCAGCAGGGGCGCCGGGGTGGCTACTGCCTCGGCGGCCCCCGGGGTGCCCTCCGCGACGGGGTAGACCTCGGACCCGAACTCCTCCTCCAGGGCGGCGGCGTACACGAAGGGCTTGAAGGCCGAGGCGGCCGGGACGCCCGAGGTGTCGGCGTTGTTGGTGAAGTGCTTGATGGCGTCGGCGCCGCCGTAGACCGCGACCACCGCCCCGTCCTTCGGGTCCACGGAGGCCGCGCCCACTTCCACGTCCCGGTCGTCGGCCCGCCCGGCCGGGTCCAGCTTCTCCTTCCTGATCTTCTCGACGGCGGCGGCCAGGGCGGCGGTGTTCTCCTTCCTGAACGTGGTGTGGACGCTGTACCCGCCCCGGGCCAGGTCCTTGTCGGTGATGCCGGTGCGGCTCTTGAGGTACTTGTTGGCGAGGTCGACGAGGTAGCCGATCTGGCCGGCCTGGCTGGTCGGCTTCACCGGCGGCTTCGGCTCGGGGAACTTCGTGTACCGGGCCCGCTCCTCCTCGGTCATGACCCCGGTCGCGACCTCGCGGTCCAGGATCCATTTCCAGCGGTCCACCGCCCGCTCGTGGTTGGCGGCGCTCAGCGACGGGTCGAACTCCTCCGCCCCCTTGAGGACGGCGGCCAGCAGGGCGGCCTGCCCCGGGTCCAGCCTGGCGGCCGGTACGCCGTAGTAGGCGTAGGCGGCGGCCTGGATGCCGTAGGCGCCCCGCCCGAACCACGAGGTGTTCAGGTAGCCCTGAAGGACCTCCTCCTTGGGCCGCTGCCGACTGACCTTCACGGCCAGGAAGAGTTCCTTGAACTTCCGCTCGGCGGTCTGCTCCTGGCTCAGGTAGGTGTTCTTGACGTACTGCTGCGTGATGGTCGAACCACCCTGTACCTCCTGACCCTTGGCGATGTTCCAGGCGGCCCGGACGATCCCGGGGACGGAGACGCCCGAGTCGCTGTAGAAGTCGGCGTTCTCCGCGGCGATCACGGCCCGCGGGACGGACTCGGGGACCTGGTGGAGCTCCACGTCCTGCCGGTTGACGTCCCCGACGCTGACCATCCGGCTGCCGTCGGCCCAGTAGTAGACGGTGGCCTGGCGGCGGGCGGTGTCCCGGGCGTCGGGTATCTCGATCCGCTGGTACACGGTGACGACCAGGGCCGCGAGGGCGCCGAGGAAGAGCAGGAAGAGGCCGGTGACCAGCTTCCAGGACGGCGTCCAGCGCCGCCAGCCGCGCCTGCCGCGCCGGGGGTAGTCGATCCTGGGGCGGGACATGGACCTCCTTCTCGCAGGCGTCGCGCGGGGGCGCGACGAACTGGCTTGAAGGATGATCAGACTGGCTGGATGGTTGGGCCGTTCACGGAAGTTTCACGCCCGGCGCCCGCCTCACTCCACCTTCGCGCTGGGCGTCTTGCCGTCCTGGGCCTGCTGCGCCCGCTCGGCCATCATCCGGGCCAGCGACGTGAGGACGGCGGGCTTGTAGTCGTCGCGGCTGCCCTGCTCCGAGACGTAGACCACGAGCGTGCCCACCCGTACGTACGCGTGCCCCTCGCCCTTCGATATCTCGAAGGCCCTGGACTGCTGGCCGAGGGAGGGCAGAGACAGCGGACCCCCGCGCGTCTCGTCGGCGGTCATCTCGGCGTAGACCCGCCGGGCGTCGGTGACCGAGGCGCAGGCCGCTATGCCGAAGGCCGCCGACTGACCGGTCTTGCCGCTCAGGTCGGCATAGGAGGACACGGCCACGCTCAGCACCCCCTTGCACCGGTCGCCCGCCCCCCGGCAGGTGTTGACCTGCGGGGCCGAGACGGTCTTCCAGTCGGCCGGCATGGCGTCCGATTCAGGCAGGACGGACTCGACCGTCTTGAACTCCTTGAGGGCGATGGCCTTGGGATCGGCCGTCATCATCGAGAAGACGCCGTACCCCGCGAGGCCGAGCAGGACGACCACCGCCGCCAGGCCCAGCAGCGCCACCGGCTCGCGTCTGCGGATCCGGCCGAGCGCCCGGCCGGCGAGCGCCGTGGCGGCCCCGGCCAGGCCGCCGCCGCGACCTGCGGGGCGGATGTCGGGGCGGTCGCCGAAGCCGGCGGGCGGCTCGGGCGGCTCGGGCGGTAACGGGGGCGCCGGCGGGACCAGCAGCTCCGCCAGCCGCGCGGCGAACTCGGGCTCCGCCTCCAGCACCGCGCTCACCTTGTCCCGCAGCCGAGACCGGGCCTGGACGTCCTCCGGGGCCCACTCGACCGCCGCCACCGCCTCGGGACCCTCCGGCACACCGCCCAGCCGGCCCCGCACCAACTCCGCGGCCGTGACCGTCACGTCGGGGCCGGCCGGCCCGGCCGCGCCCGCTGCCCCGCCCGTCGCCGTCGCTGTCGTCGTGGCGGGCCCGGCGGCCCCGCTCGCCGTCGCCGCCATCGCCCCGGCCCGCGCCACCGCGTCCACGGCCGCAGCCGCGAGATCCACTTCGTACGTCATGTCCCAGCCCCCCAGGTATCAGTCGTCCCCACCACCCCGACGGTTACGTCGGTTACGGAGAGTGATCCCCCGTGCGCGGCGTTTGAACCATGCGGATGCGATCGGATTCGCGGCAGCCGCGCGCGGGGCCGCTACGCGGCCCGTGCGCTGGGGGGTTGGCCGTTCTGCGCTTCCTGGGCCCGGGCGGCGATCATCCGGGTCAGTGTCCTGAGGGTCGCCGGCTCGTACGGGCCCTGGACGTTCGCCGCCCAGACGCTGATGACGACCGTGCCCACCCGCACGAACGTGCTGCCCTCATCGTCGCCCTCGTCGCGGTCCTCGAAGCCGGCTGACTGGTCGCCGAGGGAGGGCAGGGAGAGGTGATCCGAGTCCCCGTCCTCCTCCTTCGTGACCAGCCGGCGGTAGACCCGCCGCGCGTCATCGGTCGAGGCGCAGGCGGTCACCTCGAAGGTCACCATCTGTTCGTTCGGGTCCTTGAAGTACGACCAGGACTGGTGGAGCACCCCCGAGCAGTCCTCCTTCTTCGGTTCGCACTCCTTGACCTCCGGTGCGGACATGGTGGTCCACCCTGGCGGCATCGCCGGCAGCCCCGGCGCGATGTCCTTGACCTTCTCCGGATCCTTGAGCGCGACGACCCGACGCGGCCCGTCCGCACCGTCCCCGCCGCCGCCCAGGACGCCGGACAGGCCGTAGCCCGCCAGCGCCAGCACGAGGACCACCGCGGTGAGCGACAGCAGCGCGACCGGCTCGCGGGCCCGGACCCGGGCGGCGGCCCGGCGGGCGAGCGCGGCGGCCGCGGCGGTTCCCGAGCCGCGCCGGGGGCCGGTGCGGTCGCCGCCAGCGCGGGTGCGGTCCCTGCCGGTGCGCCCGGTGCCGGGCGGCAGCTCGGGCACCGGCACCGGCCTCGGCGGGGCGGGCGCTTCCGGCGGGGCCAGCAGCTCCGCGAGGTGTGCCGCGAAGGCCGGGTCCCCGGCCAGCACCGCGGCCGCCGCGTCCCGCAGCCGCAGCCGCGCCTGGACGTCCTCCGGCACCCGTTCGACGGCCGCGACCGCCTCGGGCCCCTCCGGGACGCCGTCCAGCCGGTCCCGCAGTAGCTCCACTGCCGCCCGCTCGTCGGCCCCGCGGGCCGCTCCGCCCCGCGCGATCGCGTCCACGGCCGCCGCCGCCAGGTCGAACCCGGCCGACACGTCCGGATCCCTCCGGCTGCCGGGGCTCACTGCGCCCGCGCGCTGGGCGTCTCGCCGTCCTGGGCCTGCTGGGCGCGGGCGGCGACCATCCGGAGCAGCGAGTCCAGGGTGGCCACCTCGTAGGTGCCGCCCTCGCTCTCCTCCGTCACGGAGACTACGACGGTGCCGATGCGTGCGACTGCACGGGCCTCACCCGTCGAGACCTCGTAGGCCATGGACTCCTGGCCGGCGGCGGAGACGGACAGCGGCTTTCCGCGCCTCGCTTCCTTGAGGGCGTCGCGGTAGGTCGTTTTTGCCGCCTCGGCTGAGGCGCAGGCGGCCACCACGAAGGCCACTGACTGCCTGGACTGGCTGTCGAATTGCGACCGCGCAATGCTCAGCACCCCCTCGCAGCCCGGTTCCGACGGCTTGCAGGCGTTGCTGCCCCTCTTGGAGACCGAGGGCTCGGAGGTACTCGCCCACCCGGCCGGCATGGCGTGCAGGTCCGGGGCGACGGACTTGACGGTCTCCAGGTCCTTGAGGGCCGTCACCTTGTGCCCGGAGCCGCCGCCGGCGGACGCGTCGTCGTCGCCGCCGATCAGCCCGGCCAGCCCGTAGACCACCAGCGCGAGGACGACGATCACCGCGCCGAGGCCCAGCAGCGCCACCGGGTCGCCCTTGCGGATCTTGGTGATCGCCTGGTCGCCGAGGACGAACGTGCCCTTGGCCCGCGCGCCGCGGTCGATGTGGATGCTGCCGGTGGTGTGGGAGGGCGGCTCGGCCGGCCGGGGCGGGGCCAGGACGCTCGCCAGGTACGAGGCGAAGGCCGGGTCCTCGGCCAGTACCGCGGCCAGCTTCTCGCGCAGCCGTGCGCGGGCGTCCGCGTCCTCCGGCGCCCGTTCGACCGCCGAGACGGCCTCCGGTCCCTGCTGTACGCCGCTCAGCCGGCCGCGGACGATCTCCACGGCCGTGTTTCCGGCGCCGGTACCGACCGCGGTCAGCGCCGCGGCCCCGGCCCGCGCCACCGCGTCGACGGCCGCGGCCGCCAGATCCACCCCGTTGGTCATCAATGCCCCCCCAGGCATCCGAACGCATCAACGAGCGTTGTGCGTGCGGTGGTTGATTCCCCGCGCGGAGGGCGGGAAACCGGGTGGGTGCCGGGAGGGGCGGGGGTGGGGCGGGGAGGTCAGTGGCTGAAGGCGACGGAGCGGAACTTCAGGCCGGGGCCGAGGATCTTCAGCGGGTTCATGACGTAGTAGGTGTCGCCCTCGCAGTCGAAGTCGAGGAACACCGTGGCGGTGGCGTTGGTGAGGTTCTTCGGGCCCTGAGCGGGCTTCTCGTCCGTGGCCCCTGAAACGTTGATGCACTCCTCGCCCGCGGGGTCGATGAGGCCACCGATGCGCGGCTGGCCGGCCTCGTTGAAGTACGTGTAGTCGAAGTTGCCGATGGCCGCCGAGGCGGAGGTCGGCAGGGTGAGGACGAGGGTGAGCGCGCCGAGGGCGGCGGCCACGGAGTTGCGCAGACGCATGGGAAGTCCCGTTCGGGTGTGGGGGTGGGGAGCACCCCCATGGATAGCGGACCCCCGCACGGGGGGTCACGCCCAGACCGTGCCGGAACGTTCCGCCCTCACCCGGCCGGCTCAGGCGGGCGCGACGGTGATCGTCCGGAAGGTGAAGTTGCTGACCGACTGGCCGGCGGCGAGGTCCCTGGACTCGCCGCCGCACTCCAGGTCGGAGTACAGGGTGATCAGGCGGTCCGTGCTGTTCACCGCCGAGTAGGCGGGCCCGACCGCCTCGTCGTTCTCGACCTCGACGAGGGCCAGGCAGTCCCCGTCCTCCGGGCTGGTGTACGTGGCGGAGTGCTCGACGTCTTCCACGTCCTTGTACTTGAACGTGAAGTCGCCGGTGGCGGCCGAGGCCGAGGCGGCGGTGGGCAGGGTCAGGACGAGGGTGAGGGCGCCGAGGGCGGCGGCCAGCGAGGTGCGCAGACGCATGGGGGTGTCCCGTCAGGTGGGGGTGGGGGAAGCCGGATGTGGCGACGCCCCACGTCTACCGGCCCCCGCGCCCGGGGTCGCGGCCCGACCCGCGCCTGATCGTTCCGCCCTCACCCGGCCCGGTCAGCGGGTGCCGAACTCCACCGACTCGACGTTGAAGTCCGCCTTCGACCTGCCCGGGTTCAGCACCCAGTAACTGCCGCCGCAGTCGTTCTCGTCGTAGACGGTCGCGATGCGGTCCGTGTTGTTCACGGGGGCGTAGGCCGGGTCCGCCCCCTGCTCCTCGGCCCCCTCGATGTCGATGCACTCCCCGTCGGCAGGGTTGGTGAGCTTGGCGGAGTGCTCGATGCCGTCCTCGCCCTTGTAGCTGTACGTGAAGTCGCCGGTGGCGGCCGAGGCGGAGGTCGGCAGGGTGAGGATCAGGGTGAGGGCGCCGAGGGCGGCGGCCAGCGAGGTGCGCAGACGCATGGGGTGTCCCGTCATGGGTGCGGTGGGGGTGTGGAAACACCCCCACGCGTACCGCCCCCGTTCGTCGGGGTGACGGCCCGACCCGCGCCTTATCGTTCCGCCCTCACCTGGTCGGGTCAGTTCGCCGCGGCGAGCCTGATGAATCCGGCCCAGGCGGCCGACCCGAAGGCGAGGGTGGGGCCACCGGGGACGGCCTTGCTGTCACGGACGAGGATGGCGTAGGGGGTGGCGCCGACTTCGACGCAGTCGTCGCCCTCGCTGCTGTCGCTGTAGCTGCTCTTGCGCCAGGCGATCTCTACGCAGGAGTCGCCCTCGCTGCCGCTGCTGTAGCTGCTCTTGAACCACTCCAGCTCGGGCTCGTGGATCATGTCTCTCCCAGCACTTGCTCGATGAAGGCCGTCGACTCCCGCGGCGTGAGAGCCTGGGATCGGATCATGCCATAGCGCAGCTCAAGTAGCCGGAGCTGCTTCAGTTCGTCCACCGCACGTCCGCCGAAGGCTCCCTCTGAGCGGCCGACACCAGTGCCGTTCGCGAACTTCAGCACTTCGATGCCGCCGTCGAGCCCGGCGTGGATTTCCTGGTCGATCGGCATGATCTGGAACGAAAGGTTTCGCAACTTGGCCACCTCCAGGAGGTGTTCGAGCTGGCGTCGCCAAACCATTGTGCCTCCGACTCGTCGCCGGAGTGTGGTCTCTTCCTGGACGAAGCTGAGCGTCGGTGCGGGGTCGCGCACATAGATGGAATGCCGGGCCATGCGCGCGGCCGTGAAGCGCTCGATCTCCTCGTGCGAGTAGGCGGGCTGTCGCATCTCGAATAGTGCGCGGGCGTGTTCCTCGGTCTGAAGCAGCCCGTGCACGGTGTGGATGCTGTAGGCGCACACCTCTACCGCCTTCGCCTCCAGCTTCGCCAGGTCTCGGACCTTCTTCGGGTAGTGGATCGGCTCTACGTCCTCCTTCATGGCGGCGATGCGACCGCCCGCCTTGAGGACCCTGTCCGCGTTGTCCAGGTACTCGGGCTTGGGGATCCGCGTCCCTCCCTCGACCTTCCGGACCATGTCCTCGCCGTAGCCGATCGCCTTGCCGAAGTCGGTGACCTTCATCCGGGCCATCTCCCGCCAGGTCTTCAACTGTCGGGCGACCATCGCCAGTACCGCGGCTCCCTGTTCGTCATCGGGATCGATGTCCCAAGCGGACTCGTCAATGTCCTCGTTGACCTCGCTCATCGCGCACCTCCCACGTGCCGACACATCCAACGCCGCAGTACCCCTCTCAGGGCTCCGGACAGGCAGGACAAGACCGGACAAGCACCGGACAGTCTCCGTACGCACGGGCGTTGTCGCTGTCCACGCTAGGCATGCGCGGCCACGCTGAGTGACATGAATCTCGAAAGTCGCGAGCTCCTCCTCTTCAGCGTGCAGCTCTCCTCCACCCCGCGCGGCGCCCGTCTCGCCCGGCTGCTCGCGGTGGAGCAACTGCGCTCCTGGGGGCTCCCCTTGGAGGATCCGGCACACGTCGTGGCCGAGCTGGCGGTCAACGCCGTCACGCACGGCCGCGTCCCCGGGCGCGACTTCCAGCTCGGGATGGCGGTCTTCGCGGACACGCTCCGTATCGAGGTGGCCGACACGAAGGCGGACCGGTTGCCGGCCGAGGGCGGGCTCGGCTACGGGCTCGTGGTCGTGGCCGCGCTCGCCGACCGGTGGGGGGTGTCGCTCGGGCCGTCCCCGCGGAAGACGGTCTGGGCGGAGCTGGCGGTCCGGACCGGCACCTGAAGACGTGCGCTCCGGTGGCCTGGTCCCCGGCCGGTCCTGCGGTCAAAGACCAAAGAACCAGGGAAAGAACCAAACCCCACCCCACCAACCTCCCCGCGAATCAGCCTGTTCGACCGGAATCGCTCGGATGGGTGAACTATGCCAACTCGGCTGGATTTCGCAGGGGTTGGCGGGCATATGCTCGCGCCACAACCCCAGAAACTGTGACGGCCCCCGGCTGGGCTGCAATCCCTGCCGAGGGCCTGATCCACGAGGAAGTCGGAACCTTCCCGATGGCTTTCCAGCACCCTAGCGCGGGGCTGCCCAGTAAGGGCCGCTCTCCGCGCGGAACCGCCCGATCCGGTGGCATTTCCGGAGTCACGCACTCCCGTGTCCCCCTCACGAGCAACTTCACGCTCGTCGCCAACCAACTCGCCCAGCACGCCGCCCTGTCGCTGCTGGCGATCGGGCTGTCCGTCCACATTCAGTCCCTCCCGACCGGCTCTCCGGTCACCATCAGGGACCTGGCCGACCGCTTCCCGGAGAGCGAACTCCGCATCGGCCGGGCCCTCCACGAACTGGAGGCGGCCGGCTACCTCCGCCGCACCCGCATCCGCCTCCCCATCGGCCAGGTCGTCACCCGCACGGTCTCGTACAACCTCCCGCTGACGCCCTTCCCGCCCCCGGCCCCGGGCACCGACCCCGACCCGGGTCCCGATCCCGATCCGGAACCCGCCCCGCAGCCGGACCCCGACTCCGACCCCGACCCGGAGCCGCCCCCGCCCGTCCCCGACCCGCGGTCGCCCGGCCCGGCCCGTCCGTCCGTACCGCCGCAGCCGGATCCACCGGCGGCGCAGGCGCCACCGGCGGACGTACGAGCGCTGGCGCAACGAGCAGCACAGCCATCGGCATCCGCGCAGATCGAGGCGTCGGCGTCGGCGGCGGGGAAGCGGAAGCGGAAGGCCGGCCGGGGCCAGGGGGCCGGGCCCGCCCACTGGACCACGTACGACACGGACGAGAAGCAGCAGGCAGCGCACCTGCTCGCCACCCTCCGGGCCCGGGACCCGCGCTTTCTGCTGGCCGAGCGGGACATCGCCCGGCTGGTCCCCGAGGTGGTCCGGTGGCTGGAGACCGTCCCGGCCGAGGGCGTCCGCCGCACCCTGACGGCCGACATCCCCCACGACCTCCGCAACCCGGCCGGCCTCCTCGCGTACCGCCTGAAGCACTCCACCCCCGTCCCCGTCCCCGCCCTCCAGGGCCCGCCCGGCCACCGCCCGCCGGACCGCGTGATCCATCCCCTCCAGACCTGCGACGGCTGCGACCGCGCCTTTCGAGCCGCCCGCCCGGGCCACTGCGCCGACTGCCGCCCGTCCTACGCCCCGAGGGCGGCCTGACGTGAAACCGTCCGCCCCGCTCGGCCTGGTGGCCCACACCGTCCGCCCCGCCATCGAGGTCGTTTCCCGCTCCAACCCCGACAACGACTGGGTCGGCAAGATGCGGGACTACCCGCTCATGGGCATCCCGGTGTACGCGCTCTTCGATCCCCGCACCGGGACGGGCGCCGTGATGACGGGCATCCACCCGACTCCCGACGGCCCGCGCCACGCCACCCGCAAGGACTTCGTCCACGGCGAGGACGTCACCATCGCCGACCGGACCATCTCCACGGACGGCCTGCCCCGGTACGGGCCGGTCGACGGCGCCGCGCCATGACGGGTCCCGGTGGGCGGTGGCCGGTGGGTGGTCGGGGGCGGTTGGCCGCGGTCGCGGGGCGGCGACGACGCTGTTCCGGACACCCGCCGGGGTCCGGAACAGCGGTACGCACGCACGCAGGCAGGCCCGGGTCAACGGGTGACGGTGAAGACCCGGTCGCCCTTGATGCCGGTGGTGCTGATCCTGCCGGTCATGGCGACCACGCGGCTGGTGAGGTTGCAGGCCACGGAGGTGGTCTGGCCGAGCGGCCCGGCGTAGGTCGGGAAGGTGATCCCGCCCTGGTTGATCGGGTTCACGCGGAGGG
This sequence comes from Streptomyces sp. NPDC089919, assembly GCF_040684615.1. Taxonomy (NCBI): domain Bacteria; kingdom Bacillati; phylum Actinomycetota; class Actinomycetes; order Kitasatosporales; family Streptomycetaceae; genus Streptomyces; species Streptomyces sp. NPDC089919. The sequence continues at coordinate 4,331 of NZ_JBFBGK010000130.1, read as the reverse complement.
TGAAGTTGCCGGTGGCGGAGGTGACCTCGGTCGGGGAGATCTTGATCTCGATGTTCACCAGCGTGGAGTTCGGGTTGACGGGCGTGAGGGTGATGTCGCGGTCCGGCAGCCCGTCCTGGGCCAGGCTGATCTTGCCGGTGAAGGCGCTGTCGGCGAGCGCGGTGCCGGTGTAGTCGGACACCTTGGTGCCGCAGGGCGACGGTGCTGCGGCGGCGGCCTGGGCGGGCGCGGTGGCCACCCCGCCGAGCGCCCCGGTCAGGGCGAGGGCGAGCACGGCGGCGGGCAGGGTGCGGGCGGTGGCGGGGAAGTGCACGGAGGCTCCTTGGCAGTTGGAGGGCAGCGGTGACGGGCTAGGACGAGAAGGACGCCGAGCGGAACTTGGTGTTCTCACTGCCCTTGCCGGTGAGCTCCTTGAGCACTACGAAGTCACCCTCGCAACCCGCGTCGGCGAACACGGTCGCCGTGGCGGTCGTCCTGTTCACCGGCGTGTGTGCCGGCTGAGTGGACTCCGGGTCCGCGGCCTCCGGGATGTCGAAGCACTCCCCACCGTTCGGGTCCGTGAAAACGCCCTCCTTCGTGGTCCCGTCACCAGCGACGTACTTGTACGTGAAGTTCCCCGTTGCCGCCGAAGAGGGCTGCGAGACGGAGATGACGAGGGCGAGGCCGCCGATCAGGGCGACGGCCGCATTGCGCAGACGCATGGAAGTGCTCCAGTGAGTCAAGAGGGGGGTGTGCGGCCGGGCTCCAGGGCGCCGGCCGGATGCGGAGGCCACCATTCCGCACCCCGCCGCCCCCCTCACGTACCGCCACTCGGTGAATCGTTTGGCCACCCCCGGACGGATCAGGGCCCGTCGTGCGGGGCCGGCGCGGTTCCCGATCCGGACGGCCGAAACAAGTCAGGAATTCGTGGAACCGTCAGAGCCGTTGTGCCGTCCCCGGTTTGGGACAGCACGCACAGCGGTGACACAGGCTCCGCTTGTGACACTTCGGGATGGGCCCGGCAGCCACCGGCTCCGATGTCAGACCCCTCTGTGATGCTGTTCCAGCACGTCCTCCCGGGCCCGCAGTCCCCGGGAGGCCATCGATGGAAAGGAAGAACGTGCGAATAATCCGGAGGACCCTCCTGCCCGCCGCAGCGGTCCTGCTCACCGTGACCGGCGTCGGTGCGGCGCAGGCCGCCCCGACCCACACCACTGCCGTGAAGGCCGCAGCCCCCGTGCCGGGTGCGGCTGTCTCCGCCGTCGCCGCCGGTGGCGCGTCCGAGGCCGCGGACACGTACTGGACCCCCGCGCGGATGAAGAGCGCGATCTCGCTCGACTCGCTGCCGAACTCCGCCGTTCCGGCCGCCGCCGCTGCCGCGGCCGCCGAGCCGGAGCTCAAGGGCGCCGAGTTCAACGTCGCCCCCGGCGCGCCCACCACGCCCCTCGCGTCGGCCGCCGGTGCCGGCGCCGCGGTGAACTCCACCGCAGCCGCGGGCAAGGTGTTCTTCCACAACCCGAAGAACAACCTCAACTACGTCTGCTCCGCGAGTGCGCTGAACAGCCCCTCGAAGCAGCTGGTCGCCACCGCCGGTCACTGCGTCCACGGGGGACGCGGTGGCACGTGGATGACCAACTGGGTCTACGCCCCGCGCTACTCCAACGGCCGCGCGCCGTACGGCGTCTTCAAGGCCAAGGAGTACCGGACCTTCCAGGCCTGGGTCAGCAGCAGCAGCTTCGCGCGTGACGTCGCCTTCGTCACCGTCGCGAAGCTCAACGGCCGCAAGCTGTCGAACGTCACCGGCAGCAACGGCCTGAGCGTCAACTACGACCACACGAACTACGTGTACGTCTTCGGCTACCCGTCGAACAAGTACCGCGGCGAGCGCCAGATGTACTGCCGCGGCACCACGCGCAAGGAGAGCGGTTCCAACCGGAACGCCATCCACTGCACCTTCGGTCCGGGCGCCAGCGGTGGCCCCTGGGTCCGCTCGTACAGCACCCGCACCGGGCGCGGCTACCTCAACGGCGTCATGAGCACCTGGAACCCCAGCACCGGCTGGAACCAGGCCGCCTACTTCGACACCGCGGTCCGCAACCTGTGGAAGGCCCAGGGCTCCCGCACCTGATCCCTCCCCGCATCACCGCTGAACACCCCGCCGGGGTCCCTGCTCGCAGGGGCCCCGGCGGTCCGCGTTTCTCAGCACTTCCGGTCCAGGTACCCGATCAGCTCGGCCTCACGCCGGAGCAGCCGCTCCCGCTCCCGGTCGTCCAGGCCGTCCAGCAGATCGACCAGCGCCCGCCTGCGCGGCACCTGCACCATGTTCCCGGAGTACACCCGGCACTCCGAGCACCAGGCGAAGCCCACGCACCGCTCGTACGACGGATCCCCCGGCGGGTAGTAGCGGTAGGCGTACGTCTTCACCCACGTCCCGCAGTGGTTGCACACCCGCCGGCCGTCCACGTCCCCGACGGACCACCCGGCCCCCACCCGCCGCCACACCGCATCTCTTCAAGTCGCCGTCATGGGGCCATTCTTACCGGATGCGGGGCCGGGCTGCGGGCTCACAGTCCGGAGCCGCCGGTGGCGTCGACGACCTTGCCGGTGACCCAGCGGGCGTCGTCCGAGGCGAGGAAGGCCACCACGTCGGCCACGTCCTCGGGGCGGCCGACGCGGCCCAGGGCGGCCAGGGACGCCGCGTGGGCCTCGGCGGCGGGGTTGCCGCGGAGCCAGCCCGCGTTCACGTCGGTGTCGATGATCCCGGGGGCCACCGAGTTGGCGGTGATGCCCCGGGGGCCCAGTTGCTTGGCGAGGTTCAGGGTGAAGTTGTCCAGGGCGCTCTTGGTGGCGCCGTAGGCGATGGCCTCGGGCATCGCGAGGTGCGCGGCGCCGCTGGAGACGTTGATGATGCGGCCGCCGTCGCGCAGCCGGGCCAGGCCCTGCTGTACGACGAAGAAGGGTGCGCGGACGTTGACCGCGAAGACCTCGTCGAAGCCGGCCTCGGTCAGGGACGCCAGGTCCGCGCTGCGGCCGATGCCGGCGTTGTTGACGATGACGTCCACGACCGGGGCCGGGGTGTCGTACGGGACCTGGGCGTCGAAGGCGGCCCACAGCGCGGCGGCGTCGCCGTGGGTGCCGAGGCGGGCGTGGAGGGCGTGGGCCCGGCCGCCGTCCGCCCGTATCCGCTCGACGGTGGCCCGGGCGGCCGCCTCGTCGTGGGCGTAGGTCAGGGCGACGAGGGCGCCGTCCCGGGCGAGGCGTTCCGCGATCGCCCGGCCGATGCCCCTGCTGCCGCCCGTGACGAGGGCCGTCTTGCCCTCGAGTCGCTGCGTGGTCATGCGTATCGCCGCCTTCCGCTTGTGGTGTGATTCTTGAGTGATCAACCAACAAATGGACCGTAGCACGGTTTCTTGGTGGACCGCTCTAAAATGTCTGCATGACCGACACGACGCCCCGGCGCGGCCGCCCGCGCACCTTCGACCGCGACGCGGCCCTGGCCGCGGCCACCCGTCTCTTCTGGGAGCGGGGCTACGAAGGCGTCTCCATCGGGGACCTCACCGAGGCGATGGGGATCCGCTCCGGGAGCCTGTACGCGGCCTTCGGTGACAAGAGGTCCCTCTTCGAGGAGGTCGTCGCCGCGTACGGGCGCTCGCCGGTCGGGGCCTTCGCCGGGGTCGCCCTCGCGGAGGAGCCCACGGCGTACGGGGCCTTCGCGCGCATCCTGCGGGAGGCTGCGGCGATCTATCCGGATCCTTCGCATCCGGCCGGGTGTCTGGCCATCAGTGCGGCGACGAATGTCACCGTGCAGGACGCGGGGGTTCGGGCCTTCCTGCGCGACCTGCGCAACGAGAACGTGGCGGCCTTCGAGGCCCGCCTCCGCCGCGCGCAACAGGAAGGCGAGTTGCCGGCCGGCACGGCTCTCCGGCCGCTGGCCGAATACCTCGCCGCCGTCCTCCAGGGCTTCTCCCAGCGTGCCCAGGACGGCGCGACCGCCCCCCAGCTGACCGCCGCCGCCGAACTGGCCCTCACGGCCTGGCCAACGCCCCGCCCCTGAGGTGGCGTTGCCCCTCCGACCCGGCGGGCCCTTGTCCCTCCCGCCCTGACGGGCTCTTGGCGCTCCGGCGGGGCATACCCAGCCTCGCCGGCGATTGAGGCGCGGGTTCCGGGCCCGCGCCCGGCCGCTGCGCGGAGCCAGCCCCTCCCCACCCCTTCCCGAAACCGGTGGGCGCTGCCCCCGGACCCCCCGTACCGCCGCTCCGCGCCGGTGCGCTCAAACGCCGCGCGGCTGGGTTGGCCCCCGCACCGCCGCTCCGCGACGGTCGCCTCAAGCGCCGGCGCGGCTGGTACGCGGG
>NZ_JBFBGK010000129.1:0-20523 GCF_040684615.1 Streptomyces sp. NPDC089919 | reverse complement strand
AGGCGGTCCTCCTTGGGTCCCAGCCCGCCACCGGGACCGGCGGCGACGGCCGCGGGTGCCATCAGGACCAGCGCGGTGAGGGATGCGGCCACGGCCCGTGCGGCCGGCAGCGGCGGGGCCGCGGCCCGTGAACGGGCCCGGAACGAACGGATGGCACGCAAGGGAACCCCCAGGGTCGGTGGTCGGGGCGGCTCGCGGCGTCCCGCAGCCGGGTGGCCGCGGTGCCGGGGGCCTGCTCGACACGGCGATGTGATCTGCTGCACAACTCTTTGACGGTCGGTCAAAGAGGTACGGGGATCTGCTCGACGACCACTCGAAACCGTGTCGATCACCGGTGGGAGGGCACCGGAGACCTGAGGGCAGGGGCGCGTCAGGGGAGGGGAGGGGCGGCCGGCTGCGGCCGGCCCGGCGGCGGAACGACTGGTTTCGCTCGGGTGGGATGCTCCATGATCGGTGGATGACGACTACGCCAGGGAGCCCCGCCAGTCCGGTCCGCCCCGTCCGACGGGCGGCACTGGTCGCCGGCGCCGTCAGCGAGGACCGGTTCGCCGGACCCGCCACCGGCGCCGAACGTCCCATGCTGACCGCGATGCTGCAGGCCCAGCGGGCCACCTTCGAGCTGAAGTGCGCAGGCCTGGAAGAGGAGTTGGGGCGGCGGTCGGTGGAGCCCTCCACGCTCTCCCTGCTGGGGCTGCTGCGCCACCTCACCGACATGGAGCGGGTCTGGTTCCGTCAGGTACTGGCCGCGCAGGAGGCGGCGCTGCGGTACTCCTCGCCCGCCGAGCCGGACGGGGACTTCGACGGGGCCGTGGCCGAACCGGGCGCGGTCGCGGAGGCCTGGCGGGCCTGGCGCGAGGAGGTCGGCTTCGCGGAACGCCTCACGGCGGAAGCCCCTGACCTGGACGTCGAGGGCGAGGACTCCTGGCGCGGCCGGGTGTCGCTGCGCTGGGTGCTGATCCACATGATCGAGGAGTACGCCCGCCACAACGGCCACGCCGATCTGCTGCGTGAGCGCATCGACGGGGCCGTCGGCATGTGAACCCGGGTGCCCCCGGGCCGGGGGACCGGCCCGGGGCTGCGTGCTCAGGCCTGGCCGGACAGGCGCTCGCGCCACCAGGCGATCGTGGCGGCGGCCTGGGCGTCGAGGGGCGTCGGGTGGGCCTCGTACGCCTTCTCGTAGGCGGTCGAGTCCATGACGAAGGGGCGGTCGAACTGGTAGCGAACTTCCTTGAGTTCGCGCAGCAGCGGGGAGAACAGCGAGGCCGCGGCCAGCACCGCCGGTGACAGCCGGCGCACCGGCACGGCGGGCGTGCCCGCCGCGGTGGCCAGCCGGTCCACCATCTCCCGGACCGACTGCGGCGGCGCCGTCGGCGCGTGCCAGGCGCGGCCCCACCGCCGCTCGTCGGCGGCCACCTCGGTCAAGGTGCGCGCCACGTCGGGGAGATAGCTCCAGCTGTGCGGGGCGTCCGGGTCGCCGAGGGTGTCGACCGGCTTGCCGCGCAGCAGGCGCGGCACGACCCGGGCGGCCAGGTGCCCGCCGTCCGTCACCCCGGGGCCGAAGAAGTCGGAGGCCCGGACCTCGACCGCCCTGATGCGGCCCGCCTCGTGGAGCCTCCTCGCCTCCTCCCAACCCGCGGCCCGCACCCGGCCCTTGGTACCGGTGGCGGCGAGTGGCAGGTCCTCGGTCAGCGGGCCGTCGACCGGCCCGTAGCCGTAGAGGTTGCCCAGCATCACCAGGACCGCCCCGGTGGTCTCGGCCGCACCGCACAACGACGCGGTCAGCGGCGGCCATTGGGCGGCCCAGCGGTGGTACGGGGGTGCGGCGCAGCCGTAGAGGGCGCTCGCCCCCTCGGCGGCCCCGGCGAGGCGGCGGGCGTCCGTGGCGTCCACCGCGACGTGCTCGATCCCCGGCTCCGGCGGCCGGCCCGACCTGGTGACGACCCGGACCGCGTGGCCCGCTCCGGCCAGCAGCCGCGCGGTGGCCGCACCGGCGGCCCCGAACCCTATGACGACATGAAGACTCACCCGCGCACCCTAACGCGATCTTCCCCCGAGCCGTTGGCCGACCAGGCCCGCACCGCCGCCCCGATGCCACCCGCCGCCCCCCACTCGGCGCTGCATCCGCTCTGATCCGCCGTCAGCCGGGCCCTAGCCCGCGCAGGGCGCTGTCCACCAGGGCGTCGGTGTAGGCGGGGGTGAGGGGGCCGGTGCGCAGCAGCCAGCGGTTCAGCAGGGGGCCCCAGACGAGGTCGATGACGAGGTCGAGGTCGACGTCCTCGGCGAGCTGGCCGGCCTGCCGGGCGGCGCGCAGCCGGCGGCGCTTGAGCTCCCGCACCGGTTCGTCCAGCCGCTCGGCGTACTGGGCGGCCAGCTGCGGGTCGGTGGCCACCTCGACGGTCAGGGCGCGCATCGGCTCGGCGATCCGCGGGTCGGCGAACTCCGAGGCCGTGGCGCGCAGCACCGTCTTGAGGTCGGCCGCCAGGTCGCCCGTGTCGGGGAGTCCGGCGGGCTCGCCCCCGGCCGTGCCGTCCCCCTCGCTGAGCATCAGGAAGGCGTCGAAGAGCACTGCGCCCTTGCCGGGCCACCAGCGGTAGATCGTCTGCTTGCCGACGCCGGCCCGGGCCGCGATGGCCTCGATGCTGAGCTTGGTGTACCCGAGCTCGCCGGCCAGGTCGAAGGCGGCGGTGAGGATGGCGCGGCGGGAGGCCTGGCTGCGGCGGGCGGCGTCGGGGGCCTTCGGTGGGGGCGTGGTCATGGCCGCCACGGTAGCAATCAAAGAGACGAGACGATCCGTCTTGTGTAGCCCGCAGGCGCGTGGCATCCTTCTCGACATGAAAACGAGACGGATCGTCTCGTCTCGCACGAGGGGAAGGATTCCACCATGACCGCCACCGCCGCACAGCCCCGCACCTGGTTCATCACCGGCGCCAGCCGCGGCCTCGGCCGGGCCTTCGCGGAGGCCGCGCTCGCCGCCGGGGACCGGGTCGCCGCGGTCGCCCGCACCACCGACGCGCTCCAGGCCCTGGCCGACGCCCACCCGGGCCGGGTGCTGCCGGTCACCGCCGACATCACGGACCGGGCCGCCGCCTTCGCCGCGGTGGACGCGGCCGTCGCCCGCTTCGGACGGCTCGACGTCGTCGTCAACAACGCCGGCATCCTGTCGGCGGGCATGGTCGAGGAGTTCACCGAGGCCGAGGCCCGCGCCCAGATGGAGGTCAACTTCTTCGGTGCGCTCTGGGTCAGCCAGGCCGCCATACCCGTCCTCCGTGCGCAGGGAGGGGGTCACATCGTCCAGGTCTCCAGCATCGCCGCGCTGGGCGGCTTCCCCAGTACCGGCCTCTACAGCGCCAGCAAGTTCGCCCTCGAAGGCATGAGCGAGGCGCTGGCCATGGAGGGCGTCGGCTTCGGGGTCAAGGTGAGCATCGTGCAGCCGGGCGGCTACTGGACCGACCTCTACACGGCCATGCGCTCCAGCACGCCCCTCGAGGCGTACGCCCCGCTGCGCGCGGAGCTGGAGAAGCAGTGGGCGGAGGGCTCCGTGGACAGCGAACCGAGGCTGGCCGCCGAGGCGTTGGTCACGCTCGTCGACGCCGAAGAGCCGCCGCTGCGGCTGCTGCTCGGCAGCATGGTCTACGACCTGGCCTTCGACATCGCCAAGCAGCGGATGGCGACCTGGTCCGCCTGGGAGGGCGTCAGCCGCGCGGCCGAGCGGGCCGTGCCCGCCCCGGCCACCGCCTCGTGACGGGAAGCCCGGCCGCGGGCCGAGCCGTCGGCCCGCAGCCGGTTCGCACCACAGGCCCGGCCCGGCCTCGGCCTTGGCCGGAACGATCTCCTGACAGGCCCCGACGGTCTATGTAATGTCACATGGCATGACGATTCCCCGGCGCTCGGCACTGGCCGCCACCCTCCTCGGCACCGCCGCCGCCCTCCTCCCTGCCCCGTCCGCCCAGGCCCATGCCCGGGTCGACCACCCGGACGGGACGGCCGCGCCCGACCCCGAACAGGCCCGGCTGGCCGACGCCCGGACCACCGCCCTCACCCGACGGGCCGCTCTCGACACCTTCACGGCCCGCTTCCCCGCCGCACTGGCCGGCACCCGCACCCCGGCCGAGGCGGAGGACCTGGTCCGCGCCTGGGGCGAAGCACTCTTCCGGTCCGCCGTGGACCGGGCCCAGGGGCAACGCCCCGGCGGCGACCTGCCGGCCGCCGACGACCGGCCGCTGTACTGGACCCGGCTGGCCATGACCGTCCAACTGGACTCCTGGCGCCCCGGGTTCGCCGTGGACCGGGCCGCGCTGCGGGCCCGCTTCGAGGACTGCTCCCGGGGCCTGACCGGCAACGCCTTCACCGGCCGGCCCGGCCTGCGCCGCATCTTCGTCAGCGGCTTCGACCCCTTCGGCCTCGACCAGGAGATACGCCGCGCCAACCCGTCCGGCTCCGCCGCCCTCCAGCTCAACGGCCGCCGCATCACCCTCGCCGACGGCACCCGCGCCGAACTCCGCTCCGTCGTCCTGCCGGTCCGGTACGGGGACTTCGACCGCGGCATCGTGGAGCGCGCCTTCGGCCCCCGGATGGCCGCGGGCCCGCTGGCCGCCCACGCCGTCACCAGCATCAGCCAGGGCTACCCCGGCCTGTTCACCCTGGAGGAGTGGGCGGCCCGGGCCCGCTCCGCCGACCCCTACCCCGACAACACCGGCGCCCTCTCGGGCGGTACGTACGACCACCCGGTACCGCCGGCCGGCGTCGGACCGGGGGCGGAGTTCATCCGCACGACCCTGCCGGCCGACGCGGTCACCGCCGCCGTCCAGGAGCCCTACCCGGTGCGGCTGAACCCCACCGTCACCGAGATCCCGGCCGGCCAGGACGCACCGGTGGACCGGGAGGACGGCCCCACCCCCGGCTCCCGCGCGGTGGCCGGCGGAGGCGGCGGCTACCTCTCCAACGAGGTCGCCTACCGGTCCAACCGGCTGCGCCTGGAGCTGGCCCCGCGGCTGCCCGGCGGCCACCTGCACACGCCCGTGCTCACCGGGCTGCCCGCCGATCCGGCCCTGCTGACCGGGCCGGAGTTCGAGGCGAACGAACGGGCCATCACCGACGAGGTGCTGGCCGTCCTCACCCACTACGCCCTCTGACCCGAGCCTCCCCGGCTCAGGGCCACACCAGCAGGACCGGGCAGGGCGCGTGGTCGAGCACGAAGCGGCCGGCCGGGCCCAGGCTGCGGGGTCCGGGACGGGCGCGGTCGCCGTCCCGGGCCACGACCAGCAGGCCGGCGCCGGCCGCGGCCGCCACCACCTCCTGCTCCACCCGGCCCCGGCGCTCCGTACGCGTACAGGGCCGGTCGAGCCGGTCGGCCGCGGCGGCCAGCAGCCGGGCACCGGCCGCCTCGGCCAGGTGCTCCACCGCGGTGCCGGGGTCCCGGTCCGGGCGGGCCCGGCCCAGCAGGCCCGCGTACGCCCCGTGTGCGGCGCCCGGCACCTCGGGGCCGGACACGTGCAGCAGCACGATCGGGGCGTCCTCGGGCGCGTGGGCGCGGGCGGCGTCCACGCAGGCGGGCCAGGTGCCCTCCTCGATCCAGACGATGACGGTCACGGTCCCGGCCTCCGATCGCGCGGTCGCGGGGCCGGGTCCCGTCCTGCCGTCAGACCCCGACCACCCGCAGCGAGGTCCACAGTGCCACCACCGCGAGCGCCAGCGCAGCGGGCACGGCCAGCAGCCCCAGCCGGGTGAACTCGCCCAGCCGCACGTCGGTGTCGTGGTCGCGCACGATGCGCCGCCACAGCAGGGTGGCCAGCGAGCCCGCGTAGGTGAGGTTGGGGCCGATGTTCACCCCGAGCAGGACCGCCAGCACCGCACCCGGCCCGGCCGGCGCGGTCAGCGGCAGCAGTACCAGGACCGCCGGCAGGTTGTTGATGACGTTGGCCAGGACGGCGGCCAGCGCGGCCACGGCCAGCAGCGCCACCAGGCCGGTCCCCTCGGGCACCAGGGTGCCCAGCGCGTCGGCCAGGCCGTTGTCCACCACCGCCCGGACCACGACGCCCAGGCCCAGCACGAACGCGCAGAACGGCAGCGCCGCGGCCCGCACCAGGGCGGTCGGGGTGGTGCGCCGCCGCACCAGAGCGCGTACCGCCAGCACGCCCGCGCCCGCCGCGGCCGCCCAGGCGGGGTCGATCCCGACCGCGGACGCCGCCACGAAACCGGCCAGCGTCCCGGCGACGGTCACCAGCGCGAACAGCGGCAGCTCCCGGTCCGCGGGCTCCGGCGGGGCCTTCGCCCCGGCGTCCAGGTCCGCGGCGAAGAACCGCCGGATCACCACGTACTCCGCGCCGATCGCCACCAGCCACGGCAGCGCCATCAGGGCCGCGAACCGGGTGAAGCTCAGCCCGCTGGCGGCGAAGGCGAGCAGATTGGTCAGGTTGGAGACCGGCAGCAGCAGCGAGGCCGTGTTCGACAGGTGCGTGCAGGCGTAGACGTGCGGCTTGGGACGGGCGCCGAGCCGGGCCGCGGTCGCGAAGACCACCGGGGTGAGCAGCACCACCGTCGCGTCCAGGCTGAGCGCCGCGGTGATCAGCGAGGCGGACACGAAGACCTGCACCAGCAGCCGCCGGGGCCGGCCGGCCGCGGTCCGGGCCATCCAGCCGCCGCAGGCGTGGAAGAGCCCTTCGTCGTCGCAGAGCTGGGCGAGCACCAGCACGGCGGCGAGGAAGCCGATCACCGGCCCCAGCCGGGCGGCCTCGGCCGCCGCGTGGTCCAGCGGGATCGCCCCGGTGGCGATGACCAGGCCGGCGGCCGGGACCGCCACCACGGCCTCCGGCCAGCCCCAGGGCCGGATCACCGCACAGGCGAGGACCGCGACGAGCAGTCCGACGGAAAGGGCTTCTGCGAGCGGGGCGTTCAGGGTCGGACCCTTTCTGGGCGGGACGGTGGTGCGGGAGTGCGGAGGGGCCGGGCCCGCCGGGACCGGCCCGGATCGTGGGTCCCGGGCAGTGCCGGGGATCTTAACGCGGCGCCCCCGGCCACCGGGTACGCCGGGCCCCGTCGGCGGGTTTGGCGGCCGGTGCGCGGGAGTCCTAAGCTCGGCGGCTCCGGGGGCGGGCACGGGGGAGGCGCGGGGCACGATGACGCAGAGCACCACGGAGGCGCCGGCCGCGTCCCACGCGGGCCGGCGGTACGCGGCCGCGGCGGCGGTCTACCACCGCAGTGTCGAGGCCGTCTTGGCCCAACCGGCCGTCGTGGACCGGCTGCAGACCCGCCCCGAGGTCACGGCCGAGGCGGTCCGGGAGGCGATGACGGCCCCGGCCGCCGTGGCCCGGGTGCACCTCCTGGGCCGCGACGCGTTCGACCGGGCCCGCACGGAGCTGGAGCGCCGGACCAGGGCCCGGCAGGGCGCGGCCCGCGCCCGGGCCCAGCTCGGTGCGGACCCGCTGACGCTGGCGGCGCTGCTCTGCGTCGTAGGTACCGTGGCGATGGCCGTCACCTACGCCGGGACCTTCGCGCCGATCAGGCTCCAGCTCGCGGTCGGCCTCGGGACCTCGGTCGTATACCTGTGGGCGTACTCCCGAGAGCGCTCCCGCCGTCAGCTGCGGGCGTTGGCGTCCTATGTCAACCGCCGGGCCGTGGGCTGGCTCTGCCGGGGCCTCGTCAGGAACAGCCTGCTCGATCTGGAGGCGGACCTCGTCGCCCACGGCACGCGCCAGGTGGTCCTGGAGGTCATCGAGGCGCTGCTCGGCGCGGACCCGCACTCGGTGCTCCTGTACGACGACTACCACGGCCTGCGGGCCCGTGGGGACGCCCGCTTCTTCGTCCGCAACGCCTGTGCGGACCAACTGGCCCGCAAGCTCGGCCTGCTCGACGGCGGCACCATCGCGCTCAGCGGTCCCCGCGGAGCGGGCAAGACCACGCTGCTGCACGCCGCCGGCGCCCTGCGCGCGGACCGTCCGCAGGACGCGGACGCCCCCGACCTGGTGAGCACCGTCGCCGTGCCCGCCGCGTACACCCCCTACGACTTCCTGGTGGCCTGCTCGATCCGGGTCTGCGAGGCCTACCTGGCCCGCACCGGCCAACGGGTCCCCGAACTGACCCGCCTGTCACGGCTGGTGCACTGGCGGCGGGGCGCCGCCGACGCCCTGCACCGCGGCACGCGCTGGGCCGTGGCCATGGTCCCGGCCGTCGCGCTCGTCGTCCTGGGCTCCGGCGCGGCCCTGCGCTGGTGGTGGAGCGGCCATCGCGACGGACTCCTGGACCTGGCCGGCGCGGCGGGCCGGGGGGCCGGCGGCGCGGCCGGGTCGCTCTGGCGGGGCGACTCCACGCTCCTGTGCCTGACGACCGTCTTCCTCGGCCTGACGGCGGCGGGGCTGCGGGATCCCGGACGGCTGCGCCGGATGCTCGGCCTGGCACCGGGGACCCGGCCCGGCTGGCAGGCCCTCTGGCTCTCCGGCTGGTTCCTGCTGGCCCTTGCCTGCGCCGACCTGCTGGCGGTCTACCTGCGGAGCCTGGACTCGTTCGCGGAGTTCTGGCGCCAGCTCAACCACGCCGTCCTGGGTTTCGGCCTGGCCACCCTCGTCTGCGCGGCCCTCATGCTGGCCGTCGGCAGGCTGGAACGACCACGGCGGCTGACCGCTGGCGACCGGACGCTGCTCGGGGCGGCGCTGGCGGGGCCGCTCTGGCTCGCGATCATGGCGGCCCTCGACGCCACCAGCCCGATCGTGCACGACCGGGCCAACCCCGCGCGGCTGGCGCTCGCCGCAGCCGGCCTCGCGCTGGTCGGCTGCGCCCGCCACCGCCGGCACCGTCCCGCCGCCCGCCCCACCGAGCTGGCCCGCCGCTGCGAGGACCAGCTCTACCGGCTGCGCACCGTGCAGGGCACCGCGGCCACCCTCAACCTCGCGCCGGTACCGCTGCTCGGCTCCTCGCACGGCTCCACGCTGTCGGCCACCGCGCCCAACTTCCCCCAACTGGTCGCGGAGTTCCGGGAGCTGGTGGAGGACATCGCCGAGGAACTGCGGACCGAGGGCAACGGCTACGTCTTCCTGTGCATCGACGAACTCGACCGGATGGACTCACCGGAGAAGGCCCGCGCCTTCCTCGCCGAGATCAAGGCGATCCTCGGCATCCCCCGGGTCTACTGCCTGGTGTCGGTCGCCGAGGACGTCAGCGCCGGCTTCGTGCGGCGCGGGCTGCCGCACCGGGACGCCACCGACAGCGCCTTCGACGACGTGGTGCACGTCCGGTCGATGACCTTCGAGGAGTCCGTCGCGGTCCTCGCCGAGCGCCTGCCGGGGCTGCCCCGCCCGTACGCCGTCCTCGCTCACGCGCTCTCCGGCGGCATCCCGCGCGACCTCATCCGGTACGCGCTCACCCTGGTCGAACTGCGGCAGGGCACCCCGTACGTCGAACTGCCCGACATCGCGGTGCTGATGCTGGCCGAGGAGCTGGCCGACACCCTCACCGGCTTCCGCACCCTGCTCGCCGGCCATGAGTGGACCGCCGGGAGCGCGTCCGTCCTGATCGCCCACCGGACCCTGACCGAGCGGCTGGCGGCCGCCTGCCCGCACCGGGCGGACGCCCTGATCGGCGCGCTGGCCGCCTTCGTCCGGCCGGGACCGGCGGGTGCGCCCGGTGCGGACCCGGTGCCGGAGTCGGCCCGCTCGCTGGTCGCCGAGGCGCGGGCGTACGCGGCCTTCGGGCTCACCCTGTTCGAGATCTTCACCCCGGCGGACTTCGACCGGCGCAGCGCCCTGGTCGCCGCCGCCGAGCCGGACGGCTCCGCGCAGCGGCTCGCCGACCTCCGCCTGGAGCTGGCCGTCTCGCCGTACAGCGCGCTCGCCCTCGCCGACCGGGTACGGGGGGCCTGGGGCCTGCCGGACCTGCGGGCGGCGACCGGGCCGGTGCCCGCGCCCGCCGGCCCCTGCCCGCTGCCGCCCTGCGCCCCGGCCGTTCCGCCGCCGGTCCCGTCCCCCTGACGCGGTTCCGTACGGCCGTTCAGTGTGCGCCGTCGAAGGGCCAGGAGTCGATGTCGCGGTAGCGGATCGCGCCCGGGCCGCGGCCGATGTTGCTGCCGCACAGGTGCAGGCGGGCGGCCGGCCAGGGGTGTCCGGTGAAGTCCGCCAGGCCCTCGGCCGTGGCGAGGACCCCCGCGATGTCGCCCCGCCGGGCCCGGGCCAGCGTCAGATGGGGGCGCAGCGGCCGGCCCTCGAAGGGGATGCCGGCCTCCCCGACCAGCTCGCGCACCTGCGAGGCGAGCAGGTGCAGGCCTTCCAGGTCACCGCCGATACCGCTCCACAGCACCCGCTCGTCGAAGTGCCCGCCGCCGCGCAGGTCGAGGCGCAGCGCCCGGCCGGCCGCGGCCAGCCCGGCCAGCGGGGCCCGCAGGACCGGCACCGCGGCCGTGGGCAGCTCGCCGAGGAAGGCGAGGGTGATGTGCCAGTCCTCGATCCGGTTCCACCGCATGTCCGGGTACGTCGTATAGGCCGGCCCGAGCGCCCGCGCCAGCTCCTCCTTGGCACTGTCGGGCGGCGCGAGGGCGATGAACACGCGCACGGTCGGGGCCTGGTTCTCTTCGATCACGAGGTACTTCGTATCACCCGCGGAGACGGTCCACCGGGTCAGGGAGGTCAGGAAGAGGGCGCCGCGGTGGTGCGGGGCCACGCGCAGGACCAGGCGGTCGAGGAGGTTGGCGGGCTCGAAGCAGAGGCGACTTCGGCTTCACGGTGCGGGAGGAGCTGCGGCTGCCCGGTGGCGGACCGGCTCTGTGGGGGATGTGGCGCGCCGTGCGCTGAGGTCGCCCTCAGGGGCGGATGACGGCCCGCTCCAACAGACCGTGCAGGACGTCTTGTTCCTGCGTGGAGAGCACGGAGAGGGGGGATTCCACGGCGAGCAGGGCGAGCAGCCGCTCGCGCAGCTCGCCGCCCTCCGGGGTCAGGACGAGGTGCTTGGCCCGCCGGTCCGTGGGGTGCGGGTGGCGCTCGACCAGCCCCTGCTTCTCCAGCTTGTCGATGACGAAGGTGGTGTTGGAGGGCTCGCAGGTCATCCGCTCGGCGAGCTCGCGCATCGTCATCGGCCCGCTCATCTCCCGCAGCGCCGTCGCCTGCGAGGCCGTCAGCCCCAGGGTGGCGGCGCGCGTGCGGACGTGCTCGGCGATCAGCTGGGCCAGGCCGTTCACCAGACCGCACAGCTGTCGCTCGGCGATGGCCTGGCGCTCCGGTGACGTCGTCATGGAGCCATCCTACCTACTCCATCAAGCCGACATATTTACAGCTTGAATCATTTCAACTTGATGCTTATGGTGATCACCGCCGGCCCCGGACAGTGCGGTCGGCGGTGATCTGTCATGACGTCATGAAGGAGTACCCATGGGCGAGTTGGCGACGGAGCAGGCCACGGCGGCGGACCGGGACCGGCTGAGCCGGCCCTCCGGGATCCGGTCGATCCGGCTGGGCGACCTCAAGGTCTCGTACGTGCCGGACGGCGAGGTCCGGCTGCGGCCGCTCGCCCTGCTGCCGGACAGCACCGACGCCACCTGGGCCGCCCACCCGGAGTACCTGGACGTCACCGGCCACCTGGTCGGGAGCGTCGGGGCGCTGCTGGTGGAGCACGGCGAGCGCGCGCTGCTGATCGACGCGGGCTTCGGACCGGGTGCGTACGAGGCCCCCGAGGGGCCGCTCGGCGTGATCCGGGGCGGCGGCCTGCCCGCCGCCCTGGCCGAACTGGGCCGCCGCCCCGCCGACATCGAGGCGGTGGCCTTCACCCACCTGCACCCCGACCACCTCGGCTGGGCCTGCCACACCGCCCCGGAGGCGGCCGGGCCGGTCCTCGGCCACGCCGCGTACCTGCTCTCCGAGCAGGAGTGGGCGGGCCGGGAGCAGCTGGCGGCCGAGGGCATGGCGGAGCAGGTGGCGGCCCTGGCGCCGCGCGTGCGCACGGTCGCGGACGGCGAGGAGGTCTTCCCCGGCGTCCGGGTGCGGATCGCCCCGGGGCACACCGTCGGGCACGCCGAGTACGTCATCACCGGCGGCGGGCGGCGGCTGATCGCCTTCGGCGACGCGATGCACTCCCCGATCCAGGTGGACCACCCCGAGTGGTCCTCGGGCTTCGACCACGACCTGACCGCCACCGCCGGCCACCGCCGCCGCCTGGTCGCCGAGCTCTCGGAGCCCGGCACGATCGGCTTCGGCGTCCACTTCGCCGACGTCGTCTTCGGCGAAGCCCGCCCCGGCCGGACCGCCCCCGCCTGGCACCCGGTGGACGCCTGACCCCCGGATCCGGACCCGCCGACGCCGGGCGGGTCAGCGGGTCCGGGTGGTGTCAGGCGTCGAACTCCATGGCCCGGCCGAGCGGTTCCCACGTGTCGAGTTCGGCGCGGGAGGCCTCGGCGGCGGCGCGGAGGGCGTCGACGGCGTCGTTCCCGAGGACCAGGCGCAGCGGCGGGTGGGCGGCGTCCAGGGCGGCCAGTACCGCCGCCGCGGCCTTGGCCGGGTCGCCGGGCTGGCTGCCGTCGGAGTCCGGCAGCCCACGGCGGACCGCGCCGACCGTGTCCTCGTACGCGGCCAGGACGGTCTCGGTGTGCTGGAGTGCGGCGGCGCCCGCGAACCCCGTCCGGAAGGAGCCCGGTTCGACGATCAGGCAGGTGATGCCGTGCGGGGCCACCTCGGGGGCCAGCGCCTCCGTGAGCCCTTCCAGCGCGAACTTGGTCGCCGAGTACGCGCCGACGCCGGGGAACGACATCCGCCCGCCCATGCTGCTCATCTGCACCAGGGCGCCGGACTTCCGGGCCCGCATGTACGGCAGCACCGCGCGCACCAGCGCGGCCGGTCCGAAGAAGTGCAGGTCCATCAGGTCCCGCAGCTCCGCGTCCGAGGTCTCCTCGACGGCGCCGATCAGCCCCCGGCCCGCGTTGTTCACCAACACGTCGATCCGGCCGAAGCGTTCGGCGACCTCGGCCGCCACCGCCGCGGCCCGGGTGGGGTCGGAGGCGTCCAGGGCCACCGGCACCAGCCGGCCGGGGTGGGCGGCGGCGTACTCCGTGAGCGCCGCCGGCCGGCGCACCGCGGCGACCACGGTGTCGCCGGCCGCGAGCGCGGCGTCGGCCAGGGCACGGCCGAAACCGGAGGACGCGCCGGTGATGAGCCAGATCCGGCTTTCGGGGGCGGCCGGGACGTGGTGCGCGGACATGGGGGTCCTCCTCGGTGGGGGTGCGGGTACGCGCCGCATCCTCGGGCACCCCGCGACCCCTGTCAGGTTTCGCCGTGCACAGCCACACCGCCCGGCGGGTCACGCCTTGCCCCGTGTCGGCTGCTCCCGCCCGCCGGGGACGCCGCTGGGCGGGACGGCGGCGACGCCCCGACACCGTCAGCCGGCCGGACCGAGTTCGCGGTCCGGGTGGCAGGACCGCCAGGCGGCGATGGACCGGTCCCACTCGTCTCCGGTCAGGGCGGTGAGGGAGGCGGGGAAGAGACCGTCCTCCTCCTTGGAGATGTGGTGGTGCAGCTCGTCGACGGCCTTGCGGAACAGGGCCTCGGTCGCCGGGTCGGACAGGTCCATCCGGGCCAGGAAGGCGCCCAGTTCGCGGTGCTCGGCCTCCAGCGCGGCGATGTACCCGGCGTACTCGGGGTCGTCCCTCATCACCGCGAAGAGGCCGTCCTCCTCGCCCTTCCAGTGGGAGGCCAGCTCCCCGGCCATCGCCCCGGCCAGGGCCGTGGCCCGCGCCACGTCGCCCCGGTCCAGGGCGCGGACCGCGTCGCCCGCCGCGTCCGTGACGGTCTCGTGCTCGGCGATGAACTCCTTGATGAGCGGGATCTCCCGGCAACCGCAGTAGTGGCACATACCGCGCATTCTTCATCAACGGCGCGGTCCGGGGAGGCGCGCCGCGCCTCCCCGGACGGTGGTCAGCGCCCGGCCGGGGCGAAGGGGCCCCCGGCGCCGAAGGCGTGGGCGGCGAACCGCTCGCCGATGCGCCGGTGGGCCGCCGGGTCCGGGTGCAGGTCGTCCGGCAGCGGCAGTTCGGCCTGGTCCGCGGGCCCGAACAGGTCGAGACCGTCGAGGTGGTGCAGGTTCGGGTCGCCCTCCGCCCGCTGCGCGACGATCCGGGCCAGCTCCGCCCGGATCACCGTCAGCGTCAGCTTCCCGGCCGGCACCTGGGCCGGATCGCCGGTGGCCAGGTACCGCAGCCGGCCCTCGCGGAAGGAGGCGACGTCCGGGGCGCTGGGTCCGGGCGTGGTCTCGTGGATCGGGCAGTGGATCGGCGACACGACCAGCAGCGGGGTGTCCGGGTGCCCCTCGCGGATGGTGTCGAGGAAGCCGTGCACGGCCGGTCCGAAGGCCCGCAGCCGCATCGCGTCGGTGTTGACGAGGTTGATGCCCAGCTTGAGGCTGATCAGGTCGGCCGGGGTGTCCCGGATGGTGCGGGCGGTGAAGGGGTCGAGCAGCGCACTGCCGCTGAAGCCGAGGTTGACCAGCTCCACGCCTCCGGTCCGCGCGGCCAGCGCCGGCCAGATCGCGGTCGGGGCACCGGCGTTGGACCCGTGGCTGATCGAACTGCCGTGGTGCACCCACCGCTTGGCGTCCCCGGTCGGCTCCGGGACCACCGGGGCGTCCGTGCGCAGCGCCACCAGCAGACAGCTCTCGTCGTGCGGCAGCCACAGCTCCAGGGTCTTGTCGCCCGTCGGCAGACCGGTGAACCGCAGGGTCTCCACGGGTCCTTGGGCGTGCTCGGACGCGCCGGTGGCCAGGTCGACGGTGAGCGTGTCACCCGTGGCGGCGGTGGCCCGCCCGGCCGGGCGCCCGTCGGCGAGCAGTTCGTAGACGCCGTCGGGGCGCGGCGGGAAGCCGGGGTAGACGCGCTTGGTGGCCACCACGTCCAGCTCGACCACGGTGGCGCGGGTACGGAAGACCAGGTGCACGCCGGAGGGCTGCGCCTCGGCCAGGGCGAGCTGCCCGTCGGGGATCTGCCGCCGGGCCCAGGCGGGCAGCCGGTGGGGGAGCAGGCCCCGCCCGGTGTCCTCCAGGTCGAGGGCGCCGTGCAGCAGTGCGGCGGTGAGGGGGGTGGCGGTCAGGCCGGCGTGGGAGGTCATCTCACTGGTCTTTCGGAGGGGCGGTCCGGGCGGGACCGGCAGGTACGAAGGGTCGGGCGCGCGGCCCGGCCGGGACGGGTGGGGCGGGCGCCGGGTGGGGCGGGGGCGCGCTCAGGAGGCGGTCGGCCAGCTCCGCAGCAGGGCGTCGAGGGCGCCGAGGATCTCGGCCCAGCTCTCCGCCGCGGCGGGGGAGCTGTGGGCGAAGCCGCCCGCGGCCTCCAGCTCGATGAAGCCGGCGAAGGTGCTGCCCAGCAGCCGCACCGCGTGGGTCTGCTGCGGCTCCGCCAGGTCGTACCCCCGCAGCACGGCGCGCATCATCTGTGCGTGCCGTACCCCCGCGCTGGCGGCGGCGGTCTGCGCGTCCAGCCGGAAGCGGGTGGCCGCGTACCGGCCGGGGTGGGCGAGGGCGTAGTCGCGGTAGACGTTGCCGAAGGCGGCGACGGCGTCCCGGCCGGCCCGGCCGGCCACCGCGACCGAGACGCGGTCGGCGAGTTCTTCCAGCGCGAGCAGGCAGACCCTGGTCCGCAGGTCGTGGGCGTTCTTGACGTGCGAGTACAGGCTGGCCGTCTGCACGCCGAAGTGCCGGGCCAGCGCCGCCGGGGTGACCGCTTCAAAGCCGGCCTCGTCGGCCAGTTCGGCGGCCGCCCGCACCACGCGCTCCGTGCTCAGTCCGGCCCGTGCCATGCGCGCCTCCTCGATCGCCCGTCAGCTTTCCGTAACTGATTATGAAACTACCTAATGGCATTAGGCAAATCGGCGCGGGCGGTGCGTGCTCGGGCCGCGGGCGGGGGAGGTCGGCCGATCCGGCCGGGGGCTTCGCGGGCGAATCGATCACCTTCGTGCCCGCGCGCCCGGAAGGCCCGCCGCCGCTCGCTCAGCCGTGAGCGAATTCCGGCCAGCCGTGGCGCCCTACGGCTGAAAACCGTGCTTCCATCCGTGCACCGAACCCGGCGTCGGCCCACCCTCCCTCGCGTCCCTTCGGTCTCAGACCCGCCGCACCACCTGCGAAGGAGCACGCCCCGTGCGCGCCATCACCACCGAGACCGTCATCCCGGCCCCCGCCTCCGAGGTGTGGGCGGCCCTCACCGACCTGGACCGCTACCACGAGTGGAACCCCTTCATCCGGGAGGCCTCCGGCACCGTGGCCGTCGGATCCCGGCTGCAGCTCGTGATGTACGCCGAGAACGGCCGCGCCACCACCTTCCGGCCCGCCGTGCTCACCGCCGAGGAGGGCCGGGAACTCCGCTGGCTCGGCCGCTTCCTGGTGCCCGGCCTCTTCGACGGCGAGCACTACTTCCACCTCGAGCCCACGCCGGACGGCGGCACCCGCGTCATCCACGGCGAGGACTTCCGCGGCCTGCTCGTGCCCTTCCTCGGCAAGCTCCTGGAGGGCACCCGGCGCAACTTCGAGGCCATGAACGACGCCCTCGCGGCCCGTGTCGCCGGCCGGGCCGCCGCCAGCCGCCCCTGACCACCCTCCCGCTCCGGCCCCCGCCCCCGGGCCGCCGGAGCACCCGGGCCGCGCCCGGCCGGCCATCCCCTGAACCCGGCCGGCCGGGCGCGACCGGCCTTCGATCCGCCACCCCAACAAGCCCCATCCGCGCCAGAGTTGGTCCGGATCTACGTCATGGTTGGTCTTGCCGGACGGCCGCCCGACCGCGAGTCTTGCGGGGCGGGACCGCAGGGGTCCCCAGGGGGGTTACACATGCACGTACGCACGAACACCGGCGCCGGCACCCGCACCGGGGGCAGCCCGGCGCGCGGTTACCGGCCATGGGCCGCGCTGGCGATCGCGGGACTCACGCTGCTCTCGGCCGGGACGGCCGCCACGGCCGCGCCCGCCGCACCGCCGGAGGGGGCCGTCGTCAACGCCGGTGCGCCCGGCACGGTGCCCGGCAGCTACATCGTCATCCTCAAGGAATCCGCCGCCAAGTCCCTCTCCCCGGCGGGTCGTTCCGTCGTCGAGCGGTACTCGGGCACAATCCGGCGCACCTACGACGCGGCGCTCAACGGCTACGCCGCCGACCTCACCGCGCAGCAGGCCCGGCGGCTGGCCGCCGACCCGGCGGTCGCGCAGGTCGTCCAGGACAGCATCGTCCGCATCGACTCCACCCAGCCCAGCCCGCCGTCCTGGGGCCTGGACCGGATCGACCGGCGGCGCAAGCCCGGCGCTGGCGGCAACTTCGTCTACCCGACCAGCGCGGGCACGGGCGTGACGGCCTACATCATCGACACCGGCATCAGCTTCAGCCACCACGACTTCGGCGGCCGGGCCAAGTCCGGGTACGACGCGGTCGACCCGGGCACCCCGGCGGACGACGAGCAGGGCCACGGCACGCACGTGGCCGGCACCGTCGGCGGCACCAAGTACGGCGTCGCCAAGAAGGCCAAGCTGGTCGCCGTCCGGGTGCTGAACGCCAACGGGCAGGGCACCACCGCCCAGGTGATCGCCGGCATCGACTGGGTCACCAAGCACGCCGTCAAGCCCGCCGTCGCGAACATGAGCCTGGGCGGCGGGGTCAACCCCGCCCTCGACACGGCCGTCCGCAACTCCATCGCCAAGGGCATCCCCTACGCGGTCGCCGCGGGCAACGAGAACCAGGACGCCTCCACCCACTCGCCCGCCCGGGTCGGCACCGCCCTCACGGTCGGCTCCACGCAGAGCGACGACCGGCGCTCCGACTTCTCCAACTACGGCGCCGGCGTGGACCTCTTCGCCCCGGGCTCGGACATCACCTCGGCCGCCTGGTGGGACGACGTCTCCGAGACCACCCTGTCCGGGACGTCCATGGCCACCCCGCACGTGACCGGTGCGGTCGCCCTCTACCTCTCCACCCACCGCACCGCCACCCCCGCGCAGGTCTCCACGGCCATCAAGGGGAACGCCACCACCGGCGGTGTCTGGGACAAGGGCGCCAACTCGCCCAACCGGATGCTCTACACGGGCAGCACCAAGCAGAAGCCGGTCGGTCCGCGCTTCAGCAACACGCACGACTACAACTTCGGCTCCGCCCCGGCCAGTTCCCCGGTCAAGGTGACGGGCGTCAGCGGTAAGGCCCCGAAGGACCTCGAAGTCTCCCTCTCCGTCAAGTTCCCGGCCTACGGCTTCGCGGCGCTCTCGCTGGTCGCCCCGGACGGCACGGCCTACCCGCTCAAGCTCGAGGACACCCGCTGGGACATGGCGGACTACGGCGGCGTCTGGACGCTCAACGGCTCCGCCGAGACCGCCAACGGCACCTGGCGGCTGCGCGCCCAGGAAGACCCCTCGGTGGGCCACACCGGCGTCATCACCAGCTGGACCCTGCGGTTCTGACCGGGACCGTGCACCGCTGATCCCGGACCGACCCACCCTGCGGCCCTGCCCCTCGGCAGGGCCGCAGGCCGTCGCCCGGCGGGCCCGCTCACTCCTCCCGGTCCGCCGGCCCGTCCGGCCCGTCCCAGTCCAGGTCGTAGAACTCCAGCCCGTCGGGGCCCAGTCGGGTGTTCTCGGCGTGCTCGCGCATCCGGGCGGCGTACGCGGGGTGCTCGGCGAGCGAGGTGTACGTGTCGAAGTCCAGGTCGACCACCCCGGCCAGGTCGGCGAGGTAGACGTCCAGCCCCGGATACATCACGGCCACGTACGGCAGGTCGTCGATGTCGGTGACCAGGACGGGGTACTCGCCGGTGGAGTCCGGCTCGCCGAGGTAGAGCAGGCGGCGCGAGTCGCTGCCGCCGACCAGCGGCAGGCAGGGCGCCGGCAGCAGCTGCTCGAAATCGCCGAGCATCCCCACCAGTCCGTCCCCGGAGCCGTACATCCGGGCGGCCGTGCCGCCCAGGCCCCGCGCATCCAACTCCGGCGCGCCCGGGTCCTCGTACCAGCCGATCTCCGCCAGCCAGGAGGCGTCGAAGGCCAGCCAGCGGCGCAGGCTCGGCGGCAGCGGCCGGCCGCCGGGCAGCCGCAGCCGGTCCATCACCCCGGCCGCCAACGGCACCGGTCCGGTGAGGTCGGGGGCGTCGGAGGTGGGCCAACCGGCGGTCCTGACCCGGTCGATCACCCGGTCGACCAGGGCCGCTCCGTGCATGTCCTCGCGCGTGCTCTCGTCCATGCGCCGCAGCCTGCCAGGGGCCACTGACACCGCGCCGTCCGCCGGGCGCCGGCCCGCGGCACGGACGATTTCCGGCTGGCCGGACCGTGACGCCCTGGGCAGCCCGG
This sequence comes from Streptomyces sp. NPDC089919, assembly GCF_040684615.1. Taxonomy (NCBI): domain Bacteria; kingdom Bacillati; phylum Actinomycetota; class Actinomycetes; order Kitasatosporales; family Streptomycetaceae; genus Streptomyces; species Streptomyces sp. NPDC089919. The sequence goes on along the minus strand of NZ_JBFBGK010000129.1, from coordinate 1,266 downwards.
CGGGCGGGTGCGAATCTGGGCGGCGTCGATGACTCGTCAGGAGGCAGGAATGCGCAACCGCACCCGGCGCACGGCCCGTTGGGCCCTCTCCGTCGCCCTACCCCTCGCGCTGCTGGTGGCCGCACCGCCGGCCCGGGCCGATGCGCGGGGCATGTCCAACGGCTTCGAGAACGGCCAGACCGACCGCTGGGACCGCCAGTGGGGCGGTGACGGCCGGGCCGGCTTCGAGCTCAATACCGGCACCGCCCGCTCGGGCGAGGGCAACGGCTGGCTCTCCGCCACCCGCGGCTGGGCCCGCGAGGGCATCTGGGCCTCCTTCGCGCCGCAGTTCCGGTACTGCACCGCCACGGTGTACGTGAAGCCCCTCCAGGACCTGCAGTTCGAGCTCCGGGTCTGGACCCCGCAGGGGAAGAAGCTCATCAGCACCGCCCCCTGGCTGCTCGCCCGCAACGGCTACTCGATCGTCCAGGTCGACTGGATGGGGGAGGGCGACAACGCCAACTTCGTCGAGGCCGTCATCGGAGCCGACGGGACGGCGCGGACGGTGCGGCTGGACGACATGGCGGTGGTCTGCGCGGACTGACCGCGGCCGGGGCGGCGGGGTGGCACTTGACTTTACCTTGACTTTACGATTGCGTACCCGGAGCTCATCCGTGCCATCTCGAAGGAACACCGTGTTCAGCTCGCGCACCGCCCGTACCGCTCTCGCCGCCGCCGTCGTCCTGCTTGCATCCGCGACGGCCTGCTCCAGCTCCGAGGTCGTCGACAAGGTCGACAAGGCGGTCGACACGACCTACGAGGTGACCTACGAGGTCACGGGCAAGGGCGTCGAGTCCATCGAGTACGCGGCCGGCGGCGGCACCGCCAACGACCCGGAGATGGCGACGGTCAAGGGCGCCGGGGCGACGCTGCCGTGGAAGAAGACGGTCACGCTGCGGGGGATCATGCCGGCGTCGGTGATGCCGGTGGCGACGGAGGCGGGCACCGACACGCTGACCTGCAAGATCACCTACAAGGGCAAGACCCTCGCCACCCAGTCCGGCCCCGCCCTCACCAAGGCCGGCGCCTGCGTGGCCGTCTCCCCGGTGGCGGACTAACCCCGGCCCACGCGGCTTACCAGCCTCGCCGGCGTTTGAGGCGACCGTCGCGGAGCGGCGGTGCGGGTCCGGGGCAGAGCCCCGCTGTCCCCCTTGCCAGCCTCGCCGGCGTTTGAGGCGCGGGGGCTCCGGGGGCGGCCGCCCACCGGTTTCGGGAAGGGGCGGGGTG
>NZ_JBFBGK010000128.1:0-20549 GCF_040684615.1 Streptomyces sp. NPDC089919 | reverse complement strand
CCGAACACTCGTTCCCGAGACGTCGCTCTTCCGATCTGAGCTCAGAGTCCGTTGACCCGGGCCAGCCGGCCGGCCCCGACGGGCCGGAACTCCGTGGTCACCGGCCGTACCCGGCGGGCCGTCCGGGAGTGCTGGCGGCGCACCTGGGCCATCAAGCGGCGGCTGCGCAGCGCCATTTCGAGCTCGAAGCGGGTGCGCGGGTCCCGCAGTCCGGGACCGAACAGCTTCTCCAGCTGGCGCATCCGGTAGCGCACGGTCTGCGGGTGCACGCTCAGGGCCTTGGCGGCCTCCGGGGCGCCACCGCCCTCCAGCCAGGCCAGCAGGGTGACTTCCAGGCGCTCGCTCTGGCGGGGGGTCAGATCGGCCAGCGGGCGCAGCCAGCGCGCCGCCAGGGCGTGGGCCAGCGGCTCGTCCTGGAGCAGCAGCAGGGTGGAGAGGTGGTCGTCGACGAAGAGGGGCCGCACTTCGGCGCCGGCCGCCCGGGCCGGTGCCAGCGCCAGCAGCCGCAGTGCCCAGCGCAGCGAGGAGGGCGCGTCGCGCGGTGGTACGGGGTGCCCGACGGCGGCGAACCGGCCCCGCAGGGCGAGTTCGAGGGCCGCGCGGCGGTCGCCCTCCGGATCCGGTACGAGCAGGCACGGCTGGCCCCCGGCCAGCCCGGCGAGCGCGTCGTCGAGTACGCCGGCCAGCTGCTGGGCCTCGCCGGGGGTGGCCGGCACGACCACCCGCAGGGCCGGGGGCTGGGGCCAGCGGGCCCGGGCGGCCAGGCTCGCGAGCCCGGCCTCGGTCAACTCCTCGTCACCGATCAGGGCGTTGAAGAGCTCCTGGCGGGCCCGGTCGGGTACCACGGTCAGGGGCGGCTCGTGGCAGTGGCCGCGGGGGCCGTCCGGGCCGGGGCCCGGCTCCGGGTTCTCGTCGTGGTCATGTCGGACATCGTTGTCGAAGGGCGGTTCGTCCACCGGTCCTTGGGTGATCTCGGCGTCCTCGGCGTCCTCGGCGTCTGCGAGGTCCGCGCCGGCCCCGGCCGGAGCCGTGTTCCGGCGGGCCGGCGCCTGGTAGCCGAGCGCCACCAGCAGGGCCGCCTCGACGGCCTGCCGGAGCAGTTCGTCATCCATGTCTTCGGCACCCGCCGGGAGTCCGGGCGTGCCCTGGAGGAGTTCCTCCACTATCTCCCCCGCCAGGGACGGGAGTTCCTTGCGCAGTACGCGTCGCCACTCGCCCCGCGGGCGGGACCAGATGCGGTTGAGAAGTTCGCACATCATTACCTCGTTCTGCCGGGGGTGAGGCCCGCCGGATGGGCACGCGACGGGCCTGCCGGGGCCGACCCGCTCGCCGACTACCCGATCCGGCAAGGGAGTTGAGGCCCCGTACGCCCTCCAAGAGGGGGTCCTCCGGCGGCCGTCCCGCGGCTTTGCCGCGTTTTTGCCGTGGAGGACGCATGGTCGGCTCCCGGGGGTCGCCCGTCCTGCCGCCCACTGGAACGGAATCTTCCGGGGCTACACCATGGCATGGCGACGCGCCCGCGAGAAGTTGTCACGTTTCGATAAATCCTGTGGAGGGGTCGGGAAGCTCCAGGATGCTTCTGGCACTCCGGCCCCGGCGCGACTGCCCGCGCCGCCGCGCAGGACCGACCACTACCCCCGTGGTGCCGAGCGTGAGGTGGAGCCTCGGCACCCGGGCGCACGGGAGACCCGATGCCGCTGTCCCACACGCACCCGCCCCGCACGCACCGCGCCCGCGGCCGCCGCCGCCACGCCGGAGCGGCCCCCAACGCCGGCCGGCGCGCCGTCCGCCGGGTGCCCCTCCTCATACCCGCCACCGGCCGTCCGCGCCGGGGCCCCCGCTACGCCGTCGGCGCGGCGCTCGTCCTCACCCTGGCGGTCGCCGCCCGGGCCGGGGCGCTGACGCGGCTCTGGGAGTTCCTGGACTTCGGGTCCGGGGTGCTCGCCCTGGTCTCGCTCAGCGCCACGGTCCTGTGGGGCCTGGTGGCCACCGACCGGACGGTGCTCGGATCCGGCCACCGGCTGCTCGCCCAGGGCGTGCACCGCGCGCTCGCCGTCGGCGGGCTGGGCTTCCTCGCCCTGCACGTCTGGGTCAAGATCGCCGAGGGGCAGACCGGGGCCGCGTCCGCCGTGCTCCCCTTCGCCGACCCGGACCGGCCGTTCCTGATCGGCCTGGGCACCCTCGCCGGCTACCTGTTCGTGGCGGTGGCCGCCTCCGGCGCGCTGCGCAGCGCCTTCGCCACCCGGTCCCGCTCGCTGTGGTGGCGGGTGCTGCACATGGGCGCCTACCCGGCCTGGGGCATGTCCCTGGTCCACGGGCTCAAGTCGGGCCGTCCGGCAGCCGGTTGGGTGACCGTCAGCTACGCCCTGTGCCTGGCCGGGGTGGCGGCCGTCATCGCGCTGCGGGTGCGGGCCCGGCGGCGCCGGGCGGCGGTCCGGCCCGCCGAGCCGCCGCTTCCGCAGTGGCCGCCGGCCGACCCCGCGGCCCGGCCCGCCGCCCCTGCCCCGGCGCCGGGCCGGAACCCGGCGCCCCGCCCGCCCGGGCCCCGCCGCGAGGCCCCGTACCCGTACCTCGTCCCGGACGGCGGAGGCCGGCCGTGACCCACGAGCCGACCCCCGCCCTGGCGTGTGTCGGGCCACCCCGGCTGTTGGCCGGACTGGACGCCACCGCCCGGCTGGACCGGGTGGCGCACCTGACCCTGCACGGTTCGCCGCCCCGCTACGGACCGGTCGAACTGACCGCCCTCGCCGAGAACATCGACCTGCGCGGCCGGGGCGGGGCCGGTTTCCCCTTCGCCCGCAAGCTGCAGGCGGTGCTCCGCTCGGCCGCCGCCCGCGAGGGCCGCACCGCCGTCGTGGTCAACGGCAGCGAGGGCGAGCCCAGTTGTCTCAAGGACACCGCACTCCTGCTGCACGTCCCGCACCTGGTCCTGGACGGCGCCCTGCTCGCCGCCGACGCCCTGGGTGCCGAGGAGGTGGTGGTCGGCGTCACCCGGGAGGACGTGGCCCGCTCGGTGGCCGCCGCGATCACCGAACGCGGCCCGGACGGCGGCCGGTTGCGGGTCACCCGGCTCCCCGAACGCTTCGTCACCGGGGAGGGCACGGCCCTGGTCTCGGGGCTGGGCGGCGGGCCCGCGCTGCCCTCCGGGCGCAAGGTGCGCACCAGCGACCGGGGCCTGTCGGGCCTGCCCACCCTGCTGTCCAACACCGAGACCTACGCCCAGCTCGCCGTCGCCGCCCGCACCGGCGCCCTCGAGTACCGCTCGGCCGGCCTGCCCGCCGAGCCCGGCACGCTGCTGCTCACCGTCGCCGGCCGGGTGGTGGTCGAGACCCCCACCGGGGTGCCCCTGCCGTACGTCCTCCAGCAGTGCGGGGCCGAGCCGGGGGAGGGGGTGCTGGTGGGCGGGTACCACGGCCGCTGGCTGGGCCCCGACGCGGCCCGCGCCGTCCTGGTCTCCCGGCAGTCCCTGGCCGCGTACGACGCGGTGCTGGGCGCCGGCGCGGTGCTGCCGCTGCCCGCGGACACCTGCCCGGCGGGGGAGGTGGCCCGGGTGGCCCGCTGGATGGCCGACGAGTCGGCGGGCCAGTGCGGCCCCTGCGTCCGGGGGCTGCCCGCGCTCGCCGACCGGCTGGCGGAGGCCGTCGCGGGGGACCGGCGGGCCCTGGGGGACCTGGAGGCCCGGATGCGCGTGGTGCGGCGCCGGGGCGCCTGCAGCCACCCCGACGGCACCGCCGGCTTCGTCGCCTCGGCGCTGGCCGTCTTCCCGCAGGAGTTCCACGAGCACGCGCACGGACGCGGCTGCGGCCGGCGGGTGCAGGGCGCGCTGCCGCTGCCCGACGACGAGAGCCCCGAGCAGCTGGTCGTCGACTGGACGCTGTGCAAGGGGCACGGGCTGTGCCGGGACGTGCTGCCGGACGTGGTGAGCCTGGACGCCGACGGCTACCCGGCCCAGGCCGCCATGCCGCTGCCCGGCCGGCTGCGGGCCCGGGCGCTGCGCGCGGTACGCCGCTGCCCCGCGCTCGCGCTGCGCATCCAGGAATGACCGGGAGAACGTCGCAGCGGGCCGCCGAGTTCATCGTTGGCGGGAAATGACAAATTCCGCCGGAAACTCTCGGACCCCCGGGAAATGCGCGTATGAATTGTCGGGCACGCACAGCACGTACGAATTCCAGGGAGAGACGATGGACGACAGGCGTCGGGGAATCATCGCGGGCTCGGCGGTCGCGGTGCTCCTGCTCACCGCGGGCTGCGGCAGTTCTTCGGACCGGACCGCCCCCGCGGGAAATTCCGTCAAGGACGCCGGCGCCGGCAGCGCCCTCGGCTCGGCGAAGGACTCCGGGTACGGTTCCGGATCCGGCTCCGGGTACGGCAGCGCCGACGGGTACGGCGGCTCGGGGTCCGGCAGTACGCCGGAGCCGGCGGCCGGCTCCGGCTACGGCGAGGGTGGCGCGGCGGCCGGCGGCCCCGCCGGCCGGCTCACCACCCGCGCGCTCCCGCAGCTGGGCACGGTGGCCACGGACGGCGGCGGCCGCACCCTCTACCGCTTCGACAAGGACTCCGCCTCGCCGCCCCGGTCCGCCTGCGACGGCGACTGCGCCGAGGCCTGGCCCCCGGTGCCGGCCGCGGACGCCACCGCCGCCGCGGGGGTGGACGCCTCGCTGCTGGGCGAGGTGCTGCGCGCCGACGGCAGCCGCCAGCTGACCCTGGGCGGCTGGCCGGTCTACCGCTACGCCAAGGACGACAAGCCCGGTGACGCCAACGGCGAGGGGGTGGGCGGCACCTGGCACGCCCTGGCCCCGGACGGCAAGAAGGCCGTCGACAAGAAGGCCGCCGGAACGTCCGACGGGTCGATGCCGGGCGGGTCGATGTCGGGCGGCGGAATGAAGATGGGAGGTGGGAAGGCCGACGGGGCGGAACTCTCGGTATTCCGGGACGCAGAATTGGGTAATCTCGTCGCGGAGGCCTCGGGAATGACCCTCTACCGCTTCGACAAGGACAGCGCTTGGCCGATGAAAATCGGCTGCGTCGGAGCCTGTACGAATACCTGGAAACCGGCCGCGCCGGTGGACCGGGCAAAAGTGAAGGGCATCGCCCAGAAGCTCATCGGCTCGGTCCTGCGGCCGGACGGCAGCCGCCAGCTGACCATCAACTGCTGGCCCGTCTACTGGTTCACCGGGGACGAGAAGCCCGGCGACACCAACGGCCAGGGCAAGCAGGGGCTGTGGTTCGCCGTCACCGACACCGGCAAGAAGGCCGGCGCGGCCGGATAGGAGAGCGAACCGTGCTCCGCCACCCCCGCGCCGCCGCCCGCGCCGCCGTCGTCGCCCTGTGCGGGGCCGCGGTCCTCCTCACCGGCTGCTCCGGTGCCGCCGCCCCCGAGCGCCCGGTACGGCTGGCCGACCTCGGCGCCGCCGTCGGGTGCACGCCCGCGGTCAGCGTGGACGCCGACGAGCTCCGCCAGGGCGGCTGCCGGACCGCGCAGGGCCGGTACAGCATGGCCACCTTCACCACCGGGCGGGGCCTGCGGGCCTGGCTCGCCGAGGCCCAGGCGTACGGCGGCACGTACCTGGTGGGGGAGCGGTGGGTGGTCACGGCCGCCCCCGAGTCGGCCCTCGCCCCGCTCAGGGAACGGGTCGGCGGGCACCTGGAATCCGGTACCCGCCACCCGGCCGGGCACGGAACGGCGCCGGGCGGCGCAGCGGCACCCGGGCACGACACCGGACCGGGCCACGGAGCGGCGCCGGGGCACGGTGCCGAGCCGGGGCACCAGGGCATGCCGGGCATGCCGGCCGTGCCCCGGTGACCCGCCCCGCCCGCTACCGCTGCTGGAGCCGGTCGATCGCCTCGTCGAGCGTGGTGGCGGCCATGATGAGCGAAAGGTGGGTGAAGGCCTGCGGGAAATTGCCCAGTTGCTCACCGCTGGGCCCGATCTCCTCCGCGAACAGCCCCACGTGGTTGGCGTAGGTGAGCATCTTCTCGAAGGAGAACCGGGCCTGGCGCACCCGTCCGGCCCGGGCCAGCGCGTCGACGTGCAGGAAGGTGCACAGGCTGAACGTCCCTTCGGCGCCGCGCAGTCCGTCCGGCGAGGCGGCCGGGTCGTACCGGTAGACCAGGCTGTCCTTCACCAGGTCCCGGTCGATGGCGTCGAGGGTGCTCAACCACGCCGGGTCGGTCGGGTTGAGCAGGCCCACCCGTGGGATCAACAGGAGGGAGGCGTCGAGCACGTCGCTGCCGTAGTGCTGGACGAGGGCCCCGCGGTCCTCGTTCCAGCCCCGGCTCATCACCTGCTCGAAGATCGAGTCCCGGGCCGAGCGCCAGACCTCCCGGGCGGCCGGCCGGCCGAACTCCTCCGCCAGCCGCAGCCCCCGGTCGAAGGCCACCCAGGACATCACCCGGCTGTAGGTGAAGTCCTGTTGGCCGCCGCGGGTTTCCCAGATGCCCTCGTCCCGGCTGTCCCAGGCCTCGGCCAGCCAGTCCAGCAGCGAGGCGATGGCCCGCCAGCCCCGGTAGGTGGGCATGGTGTCCATCCCCCGGCCCTGCGCCAGCGCGTACAGGGCCTCGCCGTAGATGTCCAACTGCACCTGGTCCACCGCCGCGTTGCCCACCCGCACCGGGTACGAGCCGCGGTAGCCCTCGAAGTGGTCCAGCACCTCCTCGGGCAGCCACGGGTCGCCGTCCACCCGGTACATGATCTGCAGCGGCTGGGTGCCGGCCGCCGGACTGCCCGCCCGCTCGCTCACCCGGTCGGTGAGCCAGGAGGTGAAGGCCGCGGCCTCGTCGACGAACCCGAGGTCCAGCAGCGCCCGTACGGAGAGCGAGCCGTCCCGGATCCAGGTGTAGCGGTAGTCCCAGTTGCGCTCCCCGCCCACCTGCTCCGGCAGTCCCAGGGTGGCCGCGGCGATCGGGGCGCCGGTGGGCAGGTAGGTGAGCAGCTTCAGCGTGATGGCCGACCGGTGCACCATGTCCGGCCAGCGCCCTCGGTAGCGGGTGGTGCGCACCCACGTCTGCCAGAAGTCCACCGCGTCCCACAGGGCGGCCTCGACCCCCGCCTCGTCGGGCAGCGGCGGCGCCGGCTCGTCCCGGCCGGTCACGGTGAAGGAGGCCCCGGCCCGGCCGCCCTCGGTCAGCACCAGTTCCCCGCGCACGTCCCCGGCGTCGTCCACGGCCATGGGGAAGTTCGACTGGAGGTAGCCGGTGAGGCCCGGGGCCCGGAAGGCCGCGGTGCGCCCGTCCAGCGTGGTCTCGTGCCTGGCGCGGCCGAAGTCGAACCGGGGCCGGCACTCCAGGGTGAAGCGGACCGTGCCGCGCATGCAGCGCACCACCCGCAGGATGGCGTGCCGGTCGGTGGGGCGTCCGGTCCGGTCCGGCGGCATCCAGTCCATCAACTCGCCCACCCCGTCGGGGGACATGAAGCGGGTGACGAGCAAGGCCGTGTCCGGGTAGTACAGCTGCTTGACCGTCACGTCGGGGCCGTCCACCGACAGCCGGAAGTAGCCCCCGCGGTCATGGTCGAGCAGGGCCGAGAAGATGCCGGGCGAGTCGAAGCGGGGGGCGGCGAACCAGTCGACCACGCCCCGGTCCGAGATCAGGGCGGCCGTCTGCAGGTCGCCCACCAGGCCGTGGTCCGCGATGAGCGGGTAGCGCTCCATGCCTCCCACTATCGGCGACGCCCGGCCACCCGGCCCGGCGACCGGCCCCGGCCCCCGCCGCCGGAGGCCTTTGCGCAGGTCAACGCCGCGCCCGGGGGTCCCGACGTGCTCGATCACCGGAGACGACCTTCAATGGACCGTGAGGGATCGCCGAACCCAGAAACGGCCACCACCATGAGCAACGGCCAGGACATGAACGCGGCAGGGTCCGACCCGGGGAAGCGACCGCCGGGCGGGGGCGGGGCGCGCAAGAGCGCCCTCTACCGCCTCGGGCACTGGTGCGCCAAGCACTTCGTCGTCGTCATCGTGCTGTGGCTGGCGGCGGTGGTGGGCCTGCAGCTCGCCAACCGCGCCGTGGGCGGCCAGTTCTCCGACGACTTCGCCCTCCCGGGCGTCCAGTCGGCCAAGGGCCTGGACGTGCTGAAGGCGCACGAGCCGGCGGCCGGCGGCTACGGGGCCCAGATCGTGCTCAACCAGCCCGCCGCGCCGCTCACCGAGGACGCCGCCGCCATCAACACGGCCGTGGCCAGCCTGCAGAAGCTGCCCGACGTCCTGAGCGCCCAGAACCCGCTGCCGCCGCCCGGCAGTACCCCCCAGCAGGCCCCCGCCGGGGTGCCCAACACCGGCCCGCTGTCCTCGGACGGCAAGACCGGCTACATCACCGTGCGGTTCAGCGTGCCGCCCTCGACGCTCGGCACGGACTACCTCGACGGGGTGGACGCGGCCGTACAGCCGCTGCGCGCGGCCGGCATCGACGTCGAGTACGGCGGCCCGCTCGGCGAGCTCGCCCGGCCCCACGCCAACGACTACACCAGCGAGGCCATCGGCTTCGCCGTCGCGATCGTGGTGCTCCTGATCGGCTTCGGCAGCATCATCGGCGCCGTGATGCCGCTGGTCACCGCCCTGATCGGGGCGGTCTGCGGACTGGCGCTGCTGGGCCTGGTCGCCGCCGCCTTCACCTTCGGCACCGTCTCCCCCACCCTGGCCACCATGATCGGCCTGGGTGTGGGCATCGACTACGCGCTGTTCCTGATCACCCGGCACCGCCAGAACATCATGGACGGCCACGATCCCGCCGACTCCGCGGGCATGGCGACCACCACCAGCGGCCGGGCCGTCCTGGTCTCCGGCTGCACGGTCATCATCGCGCTGTCCGGCCTGTGGGTCTCCGGGGTCAGCTTCATCGGCAAACTGGGCCTGGCCGCGGCCTTCACCGTGGTGACGGCCGTGGTCGCGGCCCTCACGCTGGTGCCCGCCCTGCTCGGCGGCGTCGGCCGGGCCATCGACCGGTACAAGGTCCGCAAGCCGGTCGCCGAGACCGACGCGGAGCCGGGGGCCGAGGCCCACGGCACCTGGCACCGGTACGCCCAGCGGGTCGAGAAGCGGCCCTGGTGGTACCTGATCGCCGGGGTCGTCGGGCTCGTGGTACTGGCCTTCCCGCTGTTCTTCATCCAGCTCGGCCACATCGGCGACGGGGCCGATCCGAAGTCCTTCACCGACCGGCGGGCCTACGACCTGATCTCCACCGCCTTCGGCCCCGGCGCCAACGGCCCGCTGACCCTGGTCGTGGACCAGAGCGCGGTGCCCGCCGCCGACCGGGCGGCGCTGGCGACCAAACTCCAGCAGTCGCTGACGAACGTCCCGGACGCGGCCTCCATCACCCCGCTGCGGACCAGCTCCGACGGGGACGTACTGATCGGCACGGCCTATTCGGTGGCCTCCCCGCAGGACGCGAAGACCACCGCGCTGACCGAGCACCTGATCGACACGGTGCTGCCGGACGCCACGGCGGGCACCGCGGCCCACGGGTACGTCACCGGCACCACGGCCGCCCAGGTCGACTTCCTGGAGATCGTCTCGAGCCGGCTGCCGCTGATCATCGCGGTGGTGGTGGCGCTGGCCTTCCTGGTGATCCTGATCGTCTTCCGGGGCCTGCTGGTGGCCGTCAAGGCGGCCGTGCTCAACGTGCTCTCCATCGCCGCCTCGTACGGCGTGGTCGTCGCGGTCTTCCAGTGGGGGTGGGGCGGACCGGCGCTCGGCGTCTCGGGCAAGGTGCCGATCGAGAGCTACGTGCCGATGATGATGTTCGCCATCGTCTTCGGGCTCAGCATGGACTACGAGATCTTCCTGCTCTCCCGGGTCCGGGAGGCCTGGCTGCGCACCGGGAATCCCGAGGCCAGCGTCGCGCACGCGCTGGAGATCACCGCCCGGGTGATCACCTGTGCCGCGCTGATCATGGTCAGCGTCTTCGCGGCCTTCATCGTCTCGGACAACATCGTCGTCAAGATGCTGGGCCTGGGACTGGCCGCGAGCGTGCTGATCGACGCCACCGTGGTCCGGCTGCTGCTGGTGCCCGCGGTGATGACGCTGCTGGGCAAGTCGGCCTGGTGGACGCCGCGCTGGCTGGACCGGCTGCTGCCGCACGTGGACGCCGAGGGCGAGGCCGCCCTGGAGCACGACACCGAACCGGCCGCCGGCCCCGCGCCCTGATCCGGTACACGTCCTGATCCGGGTACACGTACTGATCCGGTAGCCCTCCTGATCCGGGTACGCGTCCGCCGGGGCCCGGTCGCACCGGGTCCCGGCGGACGCGCGCCGGCCCCGCCGGTCAGCCCAGCAGGGCCGCCAGGATCTCCGTCACCCCCGGACGGGCCCGCTCCGCGTCCTCGGGCACGAAGCCGATGCGGGTGCGCCGGTGCAGCACGTCCTCCACGTCCAGGGCGCCCTCGTGGGTGATCGTGTACTCGATCTCCGCGCGGGTGATGTTGATCCGCTCGGCGATCCGGCCCAGCGGGTCGGGGAGCGTGGCGGCGGCCAGCACGGCCGGTGCCTCCCCGCCGAAGCGGGAGATCAGCGGGGCCGGCGCGAGGGCCCGGTCCACCGGACGGCTCTGCGGATGCCCGGGCGCGCCCACCAGCGGCAGGTCGGTGGTGCGGCAGGGGCCCGCGGCCAGTCCGCGGACCCGGCAGGCCAGGTCCACCGCGTCCTGAGCCATCCGGCGGTAGGTGGTGAGCTTCCCGCCCACCACGGTCACCACGCCCGAGGGCGACTCGCGCACCGCGTGCCGCCGGGAGAGGTCGGCGGTCTCGCCGCCGCCCGCGTCGATCAGCGGCCGCAGCCCGGCGAAGGCGCCCCGGACGTCGGCCCGGGTCAGCTCCCGCTCCAGGGCGGTGTTCACCGTGGCGAGCAGGAAGTCGGTCTCCGCCTCGGTCGGCACCGGTACGTCGGGCACCGGACCGGGCGCGTCCTCGTCCGTCAGGCCCACCATGACCCGGCCCAGCTGCTGGGGGAGGGCGAAGACGAACCGGCTGGTGGAGCCGGGCACCGGGACGGTGAGGGCGGCGGTGGGCCGGCCCAGCGCCGCCGCGTCGAAGACCAGGTGGGTGCCCCGGCTGGGCCGCAGCCGGATCGAGTCGTCGACCTCGTCGGCCCAGACCCCGGTCGCGTTGACCACCGCCCGGGCCCGCACGGTGAAGCTCTCGCCGGTCAGGGTGTCGGTGAGCTCCGCGCCCTCGCCGGTCACCCGCGAGGCCCTGACCCGGGTCAGGATCCGCGCGCCGTGCCCGGCCGCGGTCCGGGCGATGCCGGTGACCAGCCGCGCGTCGTCGACCAGCTGCCCGTCATGGGCCACCAGCGCCCCGCGCAGCCCCTGCCGCCGGACGCCCGGCACCAGCTCGGCGGCGGTGCGGGCGTCCACCCGGCGGGCGCGGGGGAGGATCCCCGCGGGGGTCCGGGCGCCCATCCGCAGCGCGTCGCCGGCCAGGAAGCCGGTGCGCACCAGCGCGGCGGTGCCCCGCGAGACGGACGGCAGCAGCGGCACGGCCTGCGGCAGCGCCCGGATCAGGTGCGGTGCGGTACGGGTCATCAGCACGCCCCGCTCCACCGCGCTCTCGTGGGCCACGCCGATCCGGCCGGAGGCCAGGTAGCGCAGGCCGCCGTGGACCAGCTTCGAGCTCCACCGGCTGGTCCCGAAGGCGAGGTCGCGGGCCTCCACCAGGACGGTGGACAGGCCCCGGGAGGCGGCGTCGAGGGCGACCCCGGCGCCGGTCACCCCGCCGCCGATGACCAGCAGGTCCACGGGGGCGCCCGTGGCGAGGGCGTCGAGGTCGGCGGCGCGGCGGGCGGCGTGCAGGGCGGTGGGCGCGGTGCGCGGGGGGAGGTTCACGGCCTGAGGTATCCGTTCAGTGCGATCGCCAGCTCGCGACGCCACGCGGCCTCGGGCAGCAGCTCGGCGACCATGCGGTGCGACTGGACTGTGGACTGGGTGATGAGCAGGACCATCGCGGAGAGCTCGGCCGGCTCGCCGGCCCGGATCGTGCCGCCCTGCTGACCGGTCACCAGGGCCTTGGCCAGCAGGCTGACGAGGGTGCGCTGGCTGGTGCCCAGGCGCTGCACCACGTACTCGGCGAGCAGGTCGGAGTCCTCGTAGAGAGCCCCGAGGACGGGGTGGTCGCGCATTTTGACGGCGAACTCCACGATCCACTCGACCAGCGACTCCCGGTCCTCGCCGGTCCGGGGGGTCTGCTCGGCGGTGCTCAGGACCTCCCGGGTCAGCAGCGCCCCGACCAGGGCCCGGACGTCCGGCCAGCGCCGGTACACGGTCGGCCGGCTGACCCCGGCCCGGCGGGCGATCTCGGCCAGCTGGACGCGCCGGCCCAGGACCGCGACCAGCTCGGCCGCGGCGTCGAGGATCTGGTCGTCGATGCTGCGGGCGTCGTCTGCCCCTGGGCCACCGGAGACGCTGTTACTGATTGACATGATGTGGAAAACTGTAACGCATGTCTACGGAACCGCACCTGCCCCCGGACCGTGCCGCGGCCCTGCCGCTGCCCCCCATGGCCTTCAACGCCTGGGGCGACCCGGCCCTCGCCACCACGCTCTCCGACGACGTCAAGGGACTCCTGGCGAGCCTGCTGGAGATCTCCGGCGAGCCGCTCACCCCGCCGACGCAGGCGGAGGTGCGCCTGGTCCCCTCCCGGCTCAGCGGCGTCCACCTCAAGGCCCTTGCGGCGATCGTCGGCGAGGAGCACATCAGCGTCCGGGACGGCGACCGGCTGCCCCGCGCCGGCGGCAAGTCCACCCCCGACCTGCTGCGCCGCCGGTCCACCGGGGAGCAGGAGGCCCCCGACGCGGTGGTGGTACCGGGCACCGAGGAGGAGGTCGCCCAGCTCCTGGAGCTGTGCAGCCGGCAGCGGATCGCGGTGGTCCCCTTCGGCGGCGGCACCAGCGTGGTCGGCGGACTCGACCCGCTGCGCGGCGAGTTCGCCGCCGTCCTCTCCCTGGACCTGCGCCGCTTCGACGCGCTGGTCTCGCTGGACGAGGTCTCCGGCGAGGCGGTGCTCGGCGCCGGCCTGACCGGCCCGCGCGCGGAGGAACTGCTCGCCGAGCGGGGCTTCGAACTGGGCCACTACCCGCAGAGCTTCCGCTACGCCACCATCGGCGGCTTCGCCGCCACCCGCTCCTCCGGCCAGGACTCGGCCGGCTACGGCCGCTTCGACGACATGGTCCGCGGCCTGCGGGTCATCACCCCGGCGGGCGTCCTCGACCTCGGCCGGGGCCCGGCCTCCGCCGCCGGCCCGGACCTGCGCCAGCTCTTCCTCGGCTCCGAAGGCGTCCTCGGCGTCATCACCGAGGTGCGGGTGCGGGTGCACCCCGTCCCGGCGGTCAAGCGGTACGAGGCCTGGACCTTCCCCGACTTCGCCACCGGCGCCGCCGCGCTGCGGGCGGTCCGGCAGCAGGGCACCGGCCCGACCGTGCTGCGCCTGTCGGACGAGACCGAGACGGCCGTCAACCTCGCCATGACCGCCAAGATCGGCGCTCCCCAGGCGGTCAGCGGCTGCCTGGCCGTCACCGTCTTCGAGGGCACCGACGAGCTCACCGCCGCCCGCCACGAGCTCACCCGCGCCGTGCTGCGCGCCCACGGCGGCACCTCGCTCGGCGAGGAGCCGGCCCGCGCCTGGGAGCACGGCCGCTTCAGCGCCCCGTACCTGCGCGACGCGCTGCTCGACCACGGCGCGCTCTGCGAGACCCTGGAGACGGCCACCTCCTGGGCCGGCCTGGACCGGCTCAAGACCGCCGTCACCGGCGCGCTCACCGAAGCCCTGGGGGCCACCGGCAGCACCGCTCTGGTGATGTGCCACATTTCCCACGTGTACGAGACCGGAGCCTCGCTCTACTTCACCGTGGTCGGCGCCCAGCGCGGGGACGCCCTCGCCCAGTGGCAGCAGGCCAAGCGCGCGGCCGGCGACGCCATCATGGCCAACGCCGGCACCATCACCCACCACCACGCCGTCGGCGCCGACCACCGGCCGTGGATGGGCCAGGAGATCGGCGACCTGGGCGCGGCCGTGCTGCGCGCCGTCAAGGGCGCGGTGGACCCGGCCGGCATCCTGAACCCCGGAAAGCTCATCCCGTGACACGGGAGCCCCGGCGGCACCCCGTCCGCACCGTCCTGGTCCTCACCAACCCGGCGGCCGGCTCCGGCCGGGCCGGCCGGGCGGCCGCCACCGCCCTGGCCCGCTTCCGGGAGCTGGGCATAGCCGTCCGCGCCGAGGCCGGCACCGATCCGGCGGACACCGTCCGGCTGGCCCGGGAGGCGGTCGGCGCGGAGCTCGACGCGCTGGTGGTGGTGGGCGGCGACGGCATGATCGCGCTGGCCGTCCAGGCGCTGGCCGGCAGCGGGCTGCCGCTCGGCGTGATCCCCGCCGGCACCGGCAACGACCTGGCCCGGGAGTACGGGCTGCCGCTGAAGGACCCGGCGGCGGCGGCCGAGGTGGTCGCGGCCGGGCTGGTCCGGCGGGTGGACACCGGCCGGATCGTCACCGCGGACGGCGCCGAGCGGCGGTTCGCCTCGGTGCTCGCCATCGGCTTCGACTCGCTGGTCAGCGACCGGGCGAACCGGATGCGGTGGCCGCGCGGCCGGATGAAGTACAACCTGGCGATGGTGCGGGAGCTGGCCGGGCTGCGGCCGCTGCCGTTCCGGCTGGAGCTGGCCGACGGGACGGTCCTCGAGCGCCCGCTCGCGCTGGCCTCGGTGGGCAACACCCGCAGCTACGGCGGCGGGATGCTGATCTGCCCGGCCGCCGACCCGGCCGACGGCCTGCTGGACCTGACCCTCGTCGAGGCGATGCCCCGGACCAAGCTGGTGCGGTTCTTCCCGACCGTGTTCAAGGGCACGCACGTGCGCCAGAGCGCGGTGGCCACCCATCGGACCACCGCCCTGCGGATCGACTCCCCGGGCATCAACGCGTACGCGGACGGCGACCTGGCGGGCCCGCTGCCGGCCGACATCACGGTCCTGCCGCAGTCGCTGTCGCTGCTGGTCCCGGCCTGAGCGGCCGGGCGGGGCCCCCGAGCGCCGGGGCCCCGCCCGGCGGCCGTCAGGACGGCCGGCCGGCCGCGGACGCGCCGTCCGCTGCGGCCGGCTCGTGCGGAGCCTGCGCGTCCGGCACGTCCTGCGCATGCGGGCCGGGCCGGTCGCCCGCGGGCAGCAGCAGGACGGACAGCACCGGGAAGAGCGACGTCAGGGCGAAGACCGGCCCGTAGCCGTACCCGTCGATCAGCCCGGCGAACAGCGGCGGCACCAGCACGATCGCGGCGTGCTGCCCCATGCCGTGGGTGCCCAGGGCGCGTCCGGCCCAGTGGGGTCCCGCGTACTCGGCGACCGCGGTGTTGTGCAGCCCGTTGGTGCTCACCGTCAGCCCCGAGGCCAGCAGCAGCGCGGCCGTACCCGCCGGCCCGGACCAGCCCGCGCCCGCCGCCAGCAGCGCCAGGTCCACCGCGGTCACGGTGGCCAGCACCCGGATCGGCGTGATCCGGCTGCCGACCCGGTCGGACCACCAGCCGGCCAGCAGCCGCACCCCGGCCCCGGCGAAGTTCGCCACCGCCAGCACCGTCCCCGCGCCGGCCGCGGACCAGCCCCGCACCTCGGTCAGGAACAGCAGCGCGAAACCGGTCACCACGAACTGCGGGACGCACTGCACCGCCGCCACGGCGTGCAGCCGCGCCAGGTACGCGCCGCGGTACGGGCTCGGCGGCCGGGTCCCCGCGGGCGGCTCGGGCCGGGCCGGATCCACCGCGCACACCGCCACGGTCAGCCCGGCCGCCGCGCACAGCGCGGCGCACAGCCCGAAGGCCGCGGACAGCCCGGCGTGGACGGCCACCGGCGGCAGTGCCGCCGCGGCCAGCGCGGTGCCCAGTGGCTGGGAGGCCTGCCGCACCCCCATGGCCACCCCGCGCCGCTCGCGCGGGAACCAGCCGATCACCAGCCGCCCCGAGGCGGAGTTGACCGAGGAGCCCATGGCACCGGTCAGCACCAGCAGCGCGCCCAGACCCCGGACGCCGGGCCCGGTCGCCGCGCCGGCCAGCGCCGCCGCGGCGCCCAGCAGGCCGGCCGACAGCGCCAGGCGCTCGCCGTACCGGTCGGTCACCACGCCCCAGCCGATCAGGCCGAGCAGGATCCCGGCGATCGGGCAGGAGACGAGGACGCCGGCGGTGACCAGCGAGAGCCCGAGCTCCCGCTGCATCGCGGGGACCAGGTAGGGCATGCCGTAGAGCGCCGTGGTGCTGGCGGTCTGACCGGCGGTGCCCAGCGCGAGCATCAGCCAACTGCGGGGTATCCGCTCCTCGTTCATGTCCCGAGCTTAGCCAGGCGATCGTTATGTGAGACAGATTGTTTTGCATGGTGAGACGGCTTGATGTCCGCTACGGCCCGCGGCCGCCCGACTCCCTTGCCGGCGACCGGATTTCAGCGGGCGCCGACCAGCTCGTCGCCCAGCGGGGTGCGGCGGTAGAGGACCAGGCGGCCGTGCCGGGCGCGGGTGACCAGGCCGGTGGCGTACAGGACGCGCAGGTGCTGGGAGACGGCGCTGGGCGTGACCCGCAGTCGGCGGGCCAGCTCGACGGTGGCCAGCGGCTCGGCGAGCAGCATCAGCAGCCGGGCCCGCGGGGTGCCCAGCAGCTCGCCGAGGGAACCCTCGTCGACGGTTCGGGCCGGCTCCCACAGCGTCGCCACCCCCCGGCAGGGGTACGTCAGCGTCGGCGCCACGTCCGCGGTGACCGGCGGGGCGGGCTTGTGCGCGAAGACGGACGGTACGAGCAGCAGGCCCCGGCCGGCCGCCGCAACCCGGAACCGGCCGTTCATCTTGTCGATGTGCAGGGTGCCGTCCGCCCACCGCAGGTCCGGGTGCATGTCGGTGAAGAGCGACCGGGCCCCGCCTACCGCCAGCCGCCGGGCGCGGTAGGTCATGTCGGCCTCCAGCAGCAGCCGCATCCGGGGCCAGGCGGGCTCGATCGCCACCCGCCAGTACCGCCGCAGCAGCTCGCACAGGGTGTCGCGGAGGGCCGCCGCGGCGTCGTCGTCCCGTTCGGCGGCGGCCAGCGGAGCCGGCAGCGGGTCCGGTGCGTGGGTGTCGCGCAAGTCCTGCCGCACCAGGGCCGGCGGGGTGCGGCCGACCACGGCCAGCTCGTCCTCGAAGGCCGGCTCGAAGCAGTCCGGGCGGGGCGTGAGGAAGTCCGGCAGGGTGCGCCGGACGGCGACCAGCGACAGCAGCAGGGCGGTGTCCAGCCCGCCGAGCAGGCCGAGCACGGACCGGCGCCAGGGCAGGTGCAGCACGGACAGCCCCGGTTCCCGCAGCACCCGCAGGCTCATCATGGTCTCGGTCAGGGGCGAGAGGGCGAACCGGGTGTCGGCCAGGTCCTCCACACCGAGTTCGAAGCTGATCATTAAGCCACAGGCTACTTCCATTGGAGTCCGGCACCCGGTGCAGTGGACTTCCCGGCATGACGCAGACCCCCGCCCCGCCCGGCACACCGCTGCCCGGCGCCCCGGCCGCGACCGCTGGGCCCCGGCGCCAACCGCCGGTCCAGGAACCGCAGATGAGCCGCCGCACCCTCCTGCTGCTGGCCCTGACCTGCGCCGTCGGAGTGGGCAACATCTACTTCCCGCAGGCCGTCAGCCCGCTGGCCGGCGCCGGCCTCGGGGTCGGGCCGGACGCCGCCGCGGCCACCGTCACGGCCACCCAGATCGGCTACACCGCCGGCATCTTCCTGCTGGTCCCGCTCGGCGACCGGCTCCCGTACCGCCCGCTGCTGGTCACCCTGCTCGCCCTGTGCAGCGCCGCGCTGCTCACCGCCGGCCTCGCCCCCACGCTGCCGGTGCTGGTCGCCGCCAGCGTCCTGGTCGGCACCACCACCGTGGCCGCCCAGCTGATCGGCC
This sequence comes from Streptomyces sp. NPDC089919, assembly GCF_040684615.1. Classification (NCBI taxonomy): domain Bacteria; kingdom Bacillati; phylum Actinomycetota; class Actinomycetes; order Kitasatosporales; family Streptomycetaceae; genus Streptomyces; species Streptomyces sp. NPDC089919. Next base: position 2,684 of record NZ_JBFBGK010000128.1, on the reverse strand, counting down.
CGATGGCGGCCGGACTGGCCGCCCCCGGCCACCGGGGCGCGACCATGGGCACCCTGCTCAGCGGATCCATCGGCGGCATGCTGCTGGCCCGCACCTTCAGCGGGACGCTCGGCGAACGGCTCGGCTGGCGCGCCCCGTACCTGGTCGCCGCCGCGGTGGTCGTGCTGCTCGCCGCCGTGCTCTTCCGGGCGCTGCCCGCCACCGACCTGCCGCGCACCCGCCGGTCCTACCCGGCCCTGCTCGCCGAGCCGCTGCGGCTGCTGCGCACCGAGCCGGAGCTGCGCCGGTCCGGGCTCTACCAGGCCGCCGTCTTCGCGGGCTTCTCGGCGGTGTGGACCTGCGCCGCGCTGCTGCTCACCGGGCCGGCGTACGGGCTGGACGCCGAGGCGGTGGGGCTGCTCGCGCTGGTGGGCGGGCCCACCATGGTCTGCACCCCGCTCGCCGGCCGCCTGACGGACCGGCGGGGCTCCGACCCGGTCACCTTCCTCGCCCTGGCCGGGGTGCTGCTCGCCGCCGTGGTGCTGCTGTCCGGCGGCCGCGGCGGGACGAGCGGGCTCGTCGCCCTGGTGCTCGGCACGCTGGTGCTGGACATCGCCATGCAGTGCGGGATGGTCGCCAACCAGGCCCGGGTCTACGCCCTGCGGCCCGATGCCCGCAGCCGGCTCAACACCGCGTACATGACCTGCGTCTACCTCGGCGGCAGCGCCGGCTCCTGGCTCGGCGTCCACGCGTACGGCCGGCTCGGCTGGCCGGGGGTCTGCGCCCTGATGGCCGGACTCGCCGCCGTCGCCCTGGCCCGCCACCTGGGGCGTGTCCGGCGGGCGGCCGGTCACCAGGACGGGCCCCGCTGACCGGCGGGTCGGCGGGGCTGGCCCCGGGGCGGTGGTGGGTCAGCGGCTCTTGCGGACCTGCGCGGCGCGGCGGGCCTCGGCGGCCTTGCGGGCCTCGGCCGCCTTGCGGTTCTCCTTCTTGGGCTGTGCGCCCAGGCCCCGGAAGGGGCGCCGGCCGGTCTGCTCGGGCTTGGCGCCGGCCGGTCGGCGGGCGCCGGTGATCCGGGTCAACTCGGCCTCGCCGGAGCGGACCTGAGTGACCGTCGGCCGGATGCCGGCCGCGGACATCAGCTTGGCCACGTCCTGCCGCTGGCCGTGCGTGACCAGCGTGACGACCTTGCCGCTCTCACCGGCCCGGGCGGTCCGGCCGCCCCGGTGGAGGTAGTCCTTGGCGTCCGTGGGCGCTTCCACGTTGACCACCAGGTCCAGTTCGTCGACGTGGATGCCGCGGGCGGCCACGTTCGTGGCCACCAGCACGGTGACGTCCCCGCGCTTGAACTGGTCCAGGGTGTGCGAGCGTTGAGGCTGCGACTTGCCGCTGTGCAGGGCCGAGGCGCGGATGCCGTTGTCCCGCAGGTGGCGGGTGAAGGTGTCCACGGCGGCCTTGGTGCCCAGGAACATCAGCACCCGCCCGTCGCGGGCCGCGATCTCGGTCGCCACCGCGAACCGGTCCGCGCCGTGCACGTGCAGGACGTGGTGCTCCATCGTGGTGACCGCGGCCTTGGCGTGGTCGACCGAGACGGTCACCGGCTCCGCGAGGTAACCGGCCACCAGGCGCTCGACGTTGCGGTCCAGGGTGGCGGAGAAGAGCAGCCGCTGGCCGCCCGGCGGGACGTGGTCCAGGATCTCGGTGACCTGCGGCAGGAAGCCCATGTCGCACATCTGGTCCGCCTCGTCGAGGACGGCGGTGCGCACCCGGTCCAGGTGGCAGTCGCGGCGCCCGACCAGGTCCGTCAGGCGGCCCGGGGTCGCGATGACCACCTCGGCGCCCTCCTTCAGGGCCGCGGCCTGCCGTCCCATGGACAGCCCGCCGACGAGGGTGGCCATCCGCAGCCCCAGCACCTTCGCGTAGGGCTCGAGCGCGAGGCCGACCTGCTGGGCCAGCTCGCGGGTCGGGACCAGCACCAGCGCCAGCGGGCGCTTGGCCTCCGCGCGCTGCCCGGCCGTGCGCACCAGCATCGGCAGCCCGAAGGCCAGGGTCTTGCCCGAGCCGGTCTGCGCCCGGCCCAGCACGTCCCGGCCGGCCAGTGCCTCGGGGAGGGTCGCCGCCTGGATCGGGAACGGCTCGGTGACCCCCAGCCCTGTCATCGTCCGCAGCAGCTCCTCGGGCAGCCCCAGTCCCTCGAAGGTGCCGGCCGCCGCGGGCGCATCCGCCGCACCGGGCTCGTCCCGCCGCGATCCGGCCCGGTCGTGCGGGCGGGCGCCGGGGGCTCCGGAGACGGGCGGCGTGGCGTTCATGGGGAACCTTCCTCAGAGCGGGGCCCCCGCAACACACCGGGGCCCGTGCCCACGGCACGGGCCCCGGATGTCGGAAGCGTGCCCCCCATTTTACCAGCAGCCCCCCGCCCCCCTACGCCCCACGGGGCCCCGCCCCGGGCCTCCCCGGCTCCGCCACTCCAGCCTCGCCGGCGTTTGAGGCGACCGTCGCGCAGCGGCGGTGCGGGGGCTTACCCAGCCGCGCGGCGTTTGAGCGCACCGTCGCGGAGCGGCGGTACGGGGGATCCGGGGGCGGAGCCCCACGGTTTCGGGAAGGGGCGGGGTGGGGCCGGCTCCGCGCAGCGGCCGGGGGGGGGGCCCGGCCCCCCCCCCCCAAAAAAAGCGAAGAAAGGAGGGGTTGGAAAAATGTGTGTGGTT
>NZ_JBFBGK010000127.1:0-20549 GCF_040684615.1 Streptomyces sp. NPDC089919 | reverse complement strand
AGTTGGTTACTTTTGCTTAGACTTTCCGGGTCCGCCCCCGCCCGTAGATTGCTCCGGGCGGGGGCGCCGACGGTGAGGCTCGTTACAAGCCCGGCGCCATCAGAGGCCGAGCTCGACCTCGAACTCGGCCGCCTCGAGGATCGCCTTGACCGCGGTCAGGTAGCGGGCGGCGTCCGCGCCGTCCACCAGACGGTGGTCGTACGAGAGCGACAGGTAGGTCATGTCGCGCACGCCGATGACCGTGCCCTCGGGGGTCTCGATGACCGCCGGGCGCTTGACCGTGGCACCGATGCCCAGGATGGCGACCTGGTTCGGGGGCACGATGACCGTGTCGAACAGCGCACCGCGCGAGCCGGTGTTGCTGATCGTGAAGGTCGCGCCGGACAGCTCGTCCGGGGTGATCTTGTTGCCGCGGACCTTGCCGGCCAGATCGGCGGTGGCCTTGGAGATACCGGCCAGGTTGAGGTCGCCCGCACCCTTGATGACCGGGGTCATCAGGCCCTTCTCGGAGTCCACGGCGATGCCGATGTTCTCCGAGTCGAAGTAGGTGATGGTGCCCTCGTCCTCGTTGATCCGGGCGTTGACGACCGGGTGGGCCTTCAGCGCCTGGGCCGCGGCCTTGACGAAGAACGGCATCGGCGAGAGCTTGACGCCCTCACGGGCCAGGAACGAGTCCTTGGCCTTCCCGCGCAGCTTCATGATCTTGGTGATGTCCACCTCGACCACGGAGGTCAGCTGCGCCTGCGAGTGCAGCGCCTTCATCATGTTGTCGCCGATGACCTTGCGCATGCGGGTCATCTTGACGGTCTGGCCGCGCAGCGGCGAGACCTCCAGCGCCGGGGCCTTGGCGGCAGCCGGAGCGGCGGCCGGGGCGGCGGGGGCCTTGGCGGCCTCCGCGGCGGCGAGGACGTCCTGCTTGCGGATCCGGCCACCCACGCCGGTGCCGGTCACCGAGGACAGGTTGACGCCGGACTCCGAGGCCAGCTTGCGGACCAGCGGGGTCACGTACGCGCCCTCGTCGCCGGAGACCGCGGCCGGAGCGGCCGGAGCCACCGGAGCCGGGGCGGCGACCGGAGCCGGCGCCGGAGCGGCGGCCGGAGCCGGAGCGGCCACGGGGGCCGGGGCGGCCGGGGCCGGCGCCGGAGCGGCCGGGGCAGCGGGAGCCGGAGCCGGCGCGGCCGGAGCCGGAGCGGCAGCCGGGGCCGGGGCGGCCGGAGCCGGAGCGGCGGCCGGAGCCGCGCCCGCAGCGCCGATCACGGCGAGACGGGCGCCGACCTCGGCGGTCTCGTCCTCGCCGACCAGGATCTCCAGCAGGGTGCCGGCGGCCGGCGACGGGATCTCGGTGTCGACCTTGTCGGTCGAGACCTCGAGCAGCGGCTCGTCGGCCTCGACGCTGTCGCCGACCGACTTCAGCCAGCGGGTGACGGTGCCCTCGGTGACGGACTCGCCCAGGGCGGGGAGCACGACATCGGTGCCGGAGGCAGCACCAGAGGGCGCGGCGTCAGCCGCTCCAGTGGAGCCGGTGCTTGCACCGGAGGCCGGGGCCTCCGCGACGGGGGCCGGGGCGGCCGGGGCCGCAGGGGCCTCGGCGACCGGGGCCGGAGCCGCGGCCGGCTCGGCGGCCGGAGCGGCGGCCGGGGCCGCGGCACCCGAGCCGTCGTCGATGATGGCCAGCTCGGCGCCGACCTCGACGGTCTCGTCCTCGGCGACCTTGATGGACGCCAGGATGCCCGAGGCGGGAGCCGGGATCTCGGTGTCGACCTTGTCGGTCGACACCTCGAGCAGCGGCTCGTCGGCCTCGACGCGCTCGCCCTCGGCCTTCAGCCAACGGGTGACAGTGCCCTCGGAGACGCTCTCACCGAGCGCCGGAAGGGTTACGGAAACCGACATGGTTTCAGTTGCTCCTTACGAAAGTGCGGAAGTGGTCGTCGCGCCCGTGACTGAAATTAGTCGTGTGCGTGCAGCGGCTTGCCGGCCAGGGCCAGGTGGGCCTCGCCGAGCGCCTCGTTCTGGGTCGGGTGCGCGTGGATGAGCTGCGCGACCTCGGCCGGCAGGGCTTCCCAGTTGTAGATCAGCTGGGCTTCGCCGACCTGCTCGCCCATCCGGTCACCGACCATGTGGACGCCGACCACGGCACCGTCCTTGACCTGGACGAGCTTGATCTCGCCCGCGGTCTTCAGGATCTTGCTCTTGCCGTTGCCGGCGAGGTTGTACTTGAGGGCGACGACCTTGTCCGCACCGTAGATCTCCTTGGCCTTGGCCTCGGTGATGCCGACGGAGGCGACCTCGGGGTGGCAGTACGTCACCCGCGGCACGCCGTCGTAGTCGATCGGGACGGCCTTCAGGCCGGCCAGCCGCTCCGCGACGAGGATGCCCTCGGCGAAGCCGACGTGCGCCAGCTGGAGGGTCGGGACCAGGTCGCCGACGGCCGAGACGGTCGGGACGTTGGTGCGCATGTACTCGTCGACCAGGACGTAGCCGCGGTCCATCGCGACGCCCTGCTCCTCGTAGCCCAGGCCCTGGGAGACCGGGCCGCGGCCGATGGCGACCAGCAGCACCTCGGCCTCGAAGGTCTTGCCGTCGGCCAGGGTCACCCGGACACCGGACTCGGTGTACTCGGCCGACTGGAAGAAGGTGCCGAGGTTGAACTTGATGCCGCGCTTGCGGAACGCGCGCTCCAGGATCTTGGAGCTGTTCTCGTCCTCGACGGGCACGAGGTGCTTGAGGCCCTCGATGACGGTGACGTCGGTGCCGAAGGACTTCCACGCCGAGGCGAACTCGACGCCGATGACGCCGCCGCCCAGGATGATCGCGGACTGCGGGACGCGGTCCAGCACCAGCGCGTGGTCGGAGGAGATGATGCGGTTGCCGTCGATCTCCAGGCCCGGCAGCGACTTCGGCACGGAGCCGGTCGCCAGCAGGACGTGGCGGCCCTCGATGCGCTGGCCGTTGACGTCGACGGAAGTCGGGGAGGAGAGGCGGCCCTCACCCTCGATGTAGGTCACCTTGCGGGAGGCGACCAGGCCCTGCAGGCCCTTGTACAGGCCGGCGATCACGTCGTCCTTGTACTTGTGCACGCCCGCGATGTCGATGCCCTCGAAGGAGGCCTTGACACCGAACTGGGCCGCTTCGCGCGCCTGGTCCGCGATCTCGCCCGCGTGCAGCAGGGCCTTCGTGGGGATGCAGCCGTTGTGCAGGCAGGTGCCGCCGAGCTTGTTCTTCTCGATCAGGGCAACGTCCAGACCCAGCTGCGAGGCCCGCAGCGCCGCGGCGTAGCCGCCACTGCCACCGCCGAGGATCACTAGGTCGAAAACGGTGCTGGCGTCGTTCGCCACGTCACGTCCTCCATGCATGTGCGCCGGGCACCGGCCTTCCGTGACCGGGCGGCGGCTGGTATTCGGCCGCTTTTCTTCGGCCCTGTGGTGGGGGCCCTGTCCTGCCGAGAACCCATCTTCGCATTTGTCGAGGGAAGACGGGACGCCGGGCCCGGGGTGCGGTGGGCCGATCCGCCCGAAACAGGGGTGACCGGCGGGTAGAAACGTACGGACCAGCGACGGATTTCGTCGAGAGTGAACAGGGCCCCGGACTGGTCCTCAGTCCGGGGCCCTGTTCTTCTCAAGCGATCATGCCGGCCGGCCGTCCGGCCGCCGGGCGGGGCCTCGTCAGCCCAGGTCGCCGGTGGCGGTGCGCTCGGCCAGCCGCACCAGGGTGCGGACCGCGGAGCCGGTGCCGCCCTTGGGGGTGTAGCCGTACGCGGCGCCCTCGTGGAAGGCCGGGCCCGCGATGTCGAGGTGCGCCCAGGTGATGCCCTCGCCCACGAACTCCTGGAGGAAGAGGCCGGCCACCAGACCGCCGCCCATCCGCTCACCCATGTTCGCCAGGTCGGCGGTGGGGGAGTCCATGCCCTTGCGCATGTCCGCCGGCAGCGGCATCGGCCAGGAGGCCTCGCCGACCTCCTCGGCGATCTCGTGGATCGCGGTGCGGAAGGCGTCGTCGTTGGCCATGATGCCGAAGGTGCGGTTGCCCAGCGCCAGCACCATCGCGCCGGTCAGGGTCGCCACGTCGACGATCGCGTCCGGACGGTCCTCGGAGGCCTTGGTCAGCGCGTCCGCCAGGACCAGGCGGCCCTCGGCGTCCGTGTTGAGGACCTCGACGGTCTTGCCGCTGTACATGCGCAGCACGTCGCCGGGGCGGGTGGCGGAGCCGGAGGGCATGTTCTCGGCGAGCGCCAGCCAGCCGGTGACGTTGACCTCGAGGCCCAGGCGGGCCGCGGCGACCACGGAGGCGAAGACGGCGGCCGCGCCGGCCATGTCGCACTTCATCGTCTCGTTGTGGCCGGCCGGCTTCAGGGAGATGCCGCCCGAGTCGTAGGTGATGCCCTTGCCGACGAAGGCGAGGCTCTTGGCCGCCTTGGGGTGCGTGTAGGAGAGCTTCACCAGGCGCGGCGGGGCCTCGGAGCCCTTGCCGACGCCCATGAGGCCGCCGTACCCGCCCTTGAGCAGGGCCTTCTCGTCCAGCACCTGGACCTTGACGCCGATCTCCTTGGCGGTGGCCTGGGCCACCGCGGCGAAGGCCTCGGGGGTGAGGTCGTTCGGCGGGGTGTTCACGAGGTCGCGGGCGATGTTGACCTCGGTCGCGACGATCTTGGCGCGCTCGACCGCGGCCTTGTGCTCCTTGTCGCGGGGCTTGGCGCCCAGCAGGGCCACCTCGGCCAGCGGGCCCTTCTTGGCGTCCTTCTTCTCGCCGCCCTGGTAGGCGGTGAAGGCGTACGCGCCCAGCAGCGCGCCCTCGGCCACGGCGGTCACCGCGGAGGCGTCCTCCAGCGGCAGCGCGAAGGCGGCCTTCTTGGCGCCGTGCAGGGCGCGGGCGGCCGCACCGGCGGCCCGGCGCAGCGCGTCCTCGTCGTACGACTCGTCCTTCTCCGGGGCGCTGCCCAGGCCCACGGCCAGCACGACGGGGACCTTGAGACCGTCGGGGGCCGGCAGCTTGGTGACCTCGCCGTCGGCGCCCGAGGCGCCCAGGGCGTCCAGGACGCCTGCGAGCTTGCCGTCGAACGCCTGGTCCACGGCCTCGGCGCCCGGCGCGACGACCGGACCCTTGGGGCCCTTGGCGACGCCCACGACGAGTGCGTCGGCGCGCAGCGTCGCAGCGCCGGCAGTGCTGAGAGTCAGAGCAGTCACGGTGGTGAGGTCTCGCTTCCATGTGATTTCGGGGGGCTGCAGCACGTCGGGGTCGCCGGCCGTGTTCAGCGATCGTATTCCGGCCCGACGCCTGGCAGAAACGAGCGTACGCGCCGGGGCCCACCCGTACGCCCCTACTCGGTTGGCGAGGTTGTTCGACCGAAAGGCGGCGCGGTTCACCCATCTGTGGTCTCTGCCTCAGGTTTGCCGATTAGACCTGACGAGGTCCGCGACACTCAAGCCACTCTCGCAAGGGGACGCGGGGTTCCTTTGCATGATTTCCACAGAGCCTCACCCGTACGGCCCCCGCCAGGGCCGGTGCCGGGGGGCTGCTGCGGGGGGAAAGGCCACGATGGTCAACAGGAACCGGATGAACCGGGCGGCCGCGGTCTGCGCGGCGGCGGTGCTCGCCTCGGTGGCGGTGCCCACGGCGACGGCGGGGGCCGCCGTCGTACCGCCCCGGATCGATCTGCAGGTGCTGGTGGTCGACGACGGGGGCAGCTCCGTCGAGGCGATCACCAGCGAGCTCAAGAACTCGGGGGTGCCCTTCAAGAAGCTGGCCCTGGCGGACGCCGGACGGCCGGTGATCAACGCGGCCTTCCTCGCCGACACGGTCGACGGCCGGCCGCGCGCCAAGTACCAGGGGGTGGTGCTGCCCAACGAGAACCCCTTCGGGGAGGGCTCCGCCGAGATGGCGGCGCTGGCCGCGTACGAGACCCAGTACGGGATCCGCCAGGTGGACGCGTACACCTGGGCGCACCCCGAGGTCGGCCTGGACTACACCGACAGCGGCGGCTACGCGGGGGTCCTGGACGGCACCACCGCGGCCGTCACCGCCGCGGGCAAGGCGGGTGCCTTCGGCTACCTCGCGGGTCAGTTCACCTTCGAGGACAACTCGAGCCTGATCCCGGAGAGCTACGGCTACCTCGGCCGCCCCCGGACCGGCTACACCAGCCTGGTCGACGCCCCCGTCGACGGCGGCCGGGCCTCGATGGTCGGCGAGTACACCCACGACGGCCGCACCGAACTGGTCGTCACCTTCGGCTACAACCAGTACCAGAAGCAGTTCCGGCTGCTGGCCCGCGGCATGGTCGACTGGCTCACCCAGGGCGTCCACCTCGGCCAGTCCCGCAACTACTTCGCCGTCCACGTCGACGACGTCTTCGCCCCCGACGCGCGCTGGAACCCCACGCTCAACTGCACGCCCGGGGACTTCGACTGCGCGGGCAGCGAGGAGGACACCGGCAGCACCATCCGGATGACCGCCGCCGACGCCCAGTACGCCGCCCAGTGGCAGCAGGCGCACGGCTTCACCCTCGACATGGTCTACAACGCGGGCGCCGGGGAGGAGTGGAAGACCGAGAACGGCGGCACCGACGCCCTCGCCGCCCAACTGGTCGCGGACCGGGCCAAGTACCGGTGGATCAACCACACCTACACGCACCCGTTCCTCGGCTGCGTCCAGGACGTCTCCGTCGTGCCCTGGAAGTGCACCGCCACCGCCGCCGGCGCCACCCAGTGGGTCAGCCGCTCCGAGATCGCCGGCCAGATCCGCGACAACAACAACTGGGCCGCCGCCAAGGGCCTCCCGATCGACCGCACCGAACTGGTCACCGGCGAGCACTCGGGCCTCAAGACCCTCCCGCAGCAGCCGGTCGACAACCCCAACCTGGCCGGCGCCCTCGCCGACACCGGGGTCCGCTGGATCGCCAGCGACAGCTCCCGCGAGCCCGGCCAGCGGGCCGTCGGCAACGCCCAGACCGTCCCGCGCTACCCGATGAACGTGTACTACAACACGGGCACCGCCGCCGAGATGACCGACGAGTACAACTGGCTCTACACCTCGAAGGCCGCCGGCGGCAGCGGGATCTGCGAGGACAACCCGGCCTCCACCTGCATGGCCCAGCCGCTGGACACCGCCGACGGCTACAGCTCGTACATCGTCCCGCAGGAGGCCCGCACGGCCCTGCGGCACGTCCTGGGCAACGACCCGCGGCCGCACTACGTCCACCAGTCGAACCTGGCCGAGGAGCGCATCCTCTACCCGGTGCTCAACGACGTCCTCGCCACCTACCAGTCGCTGTTCGCCGCCAACACCCCCCTGGTCAACCAGCGCCAGCGCGACCTCGGCGCCGAGCTGACCCGCCGCGCCGCCTGGGACAAGGCCCTCGCCGACGGCAAGGTCACCGCCTACCGGATCGGCACCACCGTCACCGTCAAGGCCCCGGCCGGCGTCGACGCCCCGGTGACCGCCCCCGAGGGCACCCGCAAGCAACAGCTGCTCGGCACCACCGCCTTCGGCACCGCCTACGCCGGCAACCGCTCGGCCTGGACCAACCCCGACCTGCTGCAGTCCGCCGTCACCCTCAAACTGCCCAGCTGATCCGGGCGGGCCGCCGGCCCGTCCGCCCCACCCCACCCTGCCTGCACCACCTCGCCGGCGCACCCGCAACCGGGGCGCCGGCACCTTTGAGTCCTGGGGGGACACAGCACATGAGCCATGGGCGTCACGTCACCATGCTCACCGAAGGCACCTACCCACACGTCCACGGCGGCGTCAGCACCTGGTGCGACCAACTGGTCCGCGGCATGCCGGAGGTCGACTTCAACGTCGTCGCCCTCACCGGCACCGGCCGCGAGCCCGTCACCTGGGAACTGCCGCGCAACGTCTACCGGCACACCGCGGTCCCCCTCTGGGGACCCCCGCCCGGCAGGTCCCGCCGCACCGCGCTCCGCGGCCGCGCCCACCGCCGCTTCACCGCCACCTACGAACGCTTCGTCACCTCCCTCCTCGACCCCGCCGCCGCCGGGGAGTTCCCCGGCGCGCTGCGCGAGTTCGCCGCCCTGGCCCGCACCGGACGGCTGTCGGCGGCCCTGCGCACCGAGTCCGTGCTGCGGGTCCTGATGGACGTGTGGACCCGCCCGGGCCTCGCCGTCGCCGGCGCCGGCCCCACCATCCACGACGCCCTCACCGCGGGCGACCTGCTCGAGCACGCGCTGCGCCCGCTGGCCGTACGGATCCCCAGGGACTGCGTGGCCCATGCCGTCAGCAGCGGCCTGGCCACCCTGCCCGCACTGGCCGCCAAACACCTCGACGGGGTCCCCTTCCTCCTCACCGAGCACGGCATCTACCTGCGCGAGCGCTACCTCGGCTACCGCAGCCAGGCCCAGCGCTACCCGGTCAAGGCCCTGCTGCTCGGCTTCTACCGCCAGCTCAACTCCGAGGGCTACCGCGAGGCCGACCTGATCACCCCCTGCAACCAGTACAACCGGCGCTGGGAGGAGCGCGGCGGGGCCCCCGCGGACCGGATCCGCACCGTCTACAACGGCGTCGACCCGCACCTCTTCCCCGACGCCGGCCCCGAACCGGAGGTACCCACCCTCAGCTGGTGCGGCCGGATCGACCCCATCAAGGACCTGGAGACCCTGATCCGGGCCTACGCGCTGATCCGCGCCGAACTCCCCGAGCTGCGGCTGCGGCTGTTCGGCCCGGTCCCGGCCGGCGGCGAGGACTACCAGATGCGCCTGGAGAAGCTCGCCGCCCAGCTCGGCGTCAGCGACGGCATCACCTACGAGGGCCGGATCACCCAGGTCGCCAAGGCCTACGCGGCCGGCAGCGTGGTGATGCTCTCCAGCATCAGCGAGGGCTTCCCCTTCAGCATCATCGAGGCCATGTCCTGCGGCCGGACCACCGTCTCCACCGATGTCGGCGGGGTCCGCGAGGCGGTCGGCGACACCGGCCTGGTGGTGCCGCCGCGCGAACCGGAACTGATGGCCAGGGCCACCCTCGCACTGCTCCGCGACGACGGGCGCCGGGCCGAGCTGGGCCGGCTCTCCCGCAAGCGGGTGGTCGAGAAGTTCACCCTGCACCAGTCGGTGGACGGCTTCCGGCACATCTACCGGGAGCTGGCCGGCACCCCGGCCGTCCCCCGCATCAGCGGCCCCGGCTGGCCGGTACCCGTCGCCGACCCCTGGTGCCGGGAGCTCGCAGCAGACGGTTCCCTCTGGTGAGCGGGCCGCTGTGGCTGACCCCGGGCGCCCGCTCGGTGGACGACGCCCTGCCCGTGATCCCGCGGCCCCGCCGCCCGGCCGGACCGCCGCCCGCCGACCCGATGGAGGAACTGGCCGACCGGCTCGGCACCCTGGTCGCCGGGGCGGTGCACCCGGACGAGATCGCCGCCGTCCTCGAGTCCGACGGCATGACCGACGAGCACATCCGCCTCGCCTACGGCCGCCCCGACTCCTTCACCCTCGCCGAGGACCTGTACGAGAAGGTGCCCCGGCGCTTCACCGAGCCGGCCGGGGCGCCCGCCGACCCCTGGCGGGTCTCCCTGACGGCCTGTCTGCTGCGCGGCTTCGTCTTCGCGCTGCCCGGACTCGCGTACGTCCTGGGCGCCCCGCTCCTGGAGGGCCCCCGGGACCGGCTCGGGCTGCCCGCCGGCACCCTCACCCTGCTGGCCGGGGCGCTGATCGGCTGGGTCTGGGACCAGACCCTGTCCCACCGGGCCTACTCCTGGCTCGGCCTGGGCGACCGGGCAGCGGCGGGGCGCACCCTGCTCGTCGGCGCCCCGGCCGGGGCGCTGCTGGGCACGGCCGCCGCCCTCGCGGTGCCCGGGCCCGCCTTCTGCGTGGCCTTCGCCGCCGGGCAGTCGCTCTACGTGGGCGCGGCCACCGTGCTGCTCGTCATGGGCCGCGAACGCGTCCTGCTGCTCGCCCTGTCGCCCATGGCGCTGGGCGCCCCGGTCGCGCTGGCGGTGGGCATGCCGGTGCCGCTGCGGGTCGGGCTGCTGGCCGCCTCCCTGCTGGCCGCCTGCACGCTCGCGGTCCGGGAGCTGCCGGTGGCCGCCGGCGTCCGGTCGCTGCGGGCCCGGCTCCGCGGCCGGGCCGCCGCCCGGCGCGACCGGGACGCGGTGCACTGGCGGATGCTGCGGGGCGCCGAGGAGAGCCCGGTGCCCCGGGGCCCCCGGCTGGCCGACTCGGTGCCCTTCGGCGTCTTCGGCCTCGGCACCGGCCTGCTGGTGCTGTACGCGGCCCTCGGGGACGTGCTGGCCGGCGGGCCGGCCGAGGCGGTGGCCGCGCCCTCCGCGGTGGCGCTCACCCTCAGCATGGGACCGGCCGAGTGGCTGCTGCACCGCTTCCGCAGCGGCAGCCTGGCCGGGCTGCGGGCGGCCCGCACCACCGGCGCCTTCTGGCGGGCCACCCTCACCACCCTCGCCGAATGCCTCACCTGCTACCTGGGCGTCCTGCTCGCCCTGGGCGTCGCCGGGACCCTGCTGTGGCCGGGCTCGCCGGGGCTGGCCGGGGTACGGCTGGTCACCCTGCTGCTGCTCGGGGCCGTGATGTGGACCGGGCTGCTGCTCCAGTCCTTCGGCGCGGTGCGGATCGCCGCCGGGGTGTGCGGGGCCGCCGCGGTGGTCCAGAGCACCGCGCTGCTCACCGGCGCCGCCCATCCGCGGCTGGTCCAGCTGGTGGTGGCGGCCGCCGCCGCGGCGGCGCTGGCCGGGCTGGTCTGCGTCCTGCTGGGGCGGGCTACTGCGCACCGATGACGAACGGTCCCCGAACAAAGAAGGACGTCATGCTGCTGGTGCCGCTCTACGAGCATCCCGCCGACCGGCCCGCGGACTGGGAGGCCCTGATCCGGTCCGCCGACCGGCTGCGGGCCGTGGTCCTCAACCCCGACAGCGGGCCCGGGCCCGGGGCCGACTCCGGCTTCCTGGCCGTCACCCACCGGCTGCGCGACGCGGGCGTCCCGGTGGTCGGGTACGTGGACACCGACTACGGCCGCCGCTCGCACGGCGAGGTGGTCGGGGACCTGCTGCGCTACCGCGACTGGTACGGCACCGACGGCGCCTTCCTCGACCAGGCCGCCGGGGAGGGGGAGTTCCTGCCCCACTACCGGCGGCTGGCGGTAGCTGCCCGGGCGGCCGGGGCGCGCACCCTGGTCCTCAACCACGGCGCGCACCCGCACCCGGGCTACGCCGAACTGGCCGACGTCCTGGTGACCTTCGAGGGTCCCTGGGACGCCTACCAGGAGGCCGTGGTGCCCGAGTGGACCGGCGCGCACTCGCCCGAGCGGTTCTGCCACCTGGTGTACGGGGTACCGGACGGCGCCCCGGCGGCCGAACTGGCCCTGTCCCGCGGCGCGGCCGTGCACTGCGCGGTGCCCGGCGCCGGTACGCATCCCTGGTGCAGCCTGCCCTCCGCCCTGGAAGGGGCGCGGTGAGGGCCCGCCGGGCGGTGGCCGCCCTGCTGCTGGTGCTCGCCGCCCTCGCCGGCTGCGACGGCCCGCCGGGTCCGGCCCCGGGCCCCTCGGCCTCCGTACCGCCACCGACCGGGACGCCGGGCCCGCGGTGGCAGCCGCGCCCGGGCACCGGCTGGCAGTGGCAGCTCAGCGGCCGGCTCGACCTGTCGGTGGACGCCCCGGTCTACGACGTGGACGCCTTCACCACCACCGCGGCGGAGGTCGCCGAGCTGCACCGCAAGGGCCGCAAGGTCATCTGCTACCTGAACACCGGCGCCTGGGAGGAGTTCCGCCCGGACGCCGGGGCCTTCCCGAAGGCCCTGCTGGGGCACGGCGACGGCTGGGCGGGCGAGCGCTGGCTGGACGTGCGGCGCACCGAGGTGCTGGAGCCGCTGATGGCCGCCCGCATCGACATGTGCCGGGCCAAGGGCTTCGACGCGGTGGAGCCGGACAACATGGACGGGTACGCGAACGGCTCCGGTTTCCCCCTGACCGCCGCCGACCAGCTCCGCTACAACCGGCTGATCGCCCGCCTCGCCCACCGCCGGGGGCTGGCCGTGGGCCTCAAGAACGACCTGGACCAGATCCCCCAGCTGGTGGGCGAGTTCGACTTCGCGGTCAACGAACAGTGCGCCCAGTACGGCGAGTGCGACCGGCTGACCCCCTTCGTCAAGGCCGGCAAGGCCGTCTTCCACGCCGAGTACGAGCTGCCGGCGAGCCGCTTCTGCGCCGACTCCCGGCGCCTGGGGCTGAGTTCCCTCGTCAAGAGGTACGAGCTCGGCCCCTGGCGCCGGACCTGCTGAGCCGGGTCAGCGGCCGGTCCGTCCGAAGCAGCGCTCCAGCTCGTCCAGTGCGTAGAAGGAGCTGTGCCCCGCCACCGGCCGGCACGCGGGCTTGAAGGCCGTCGGCTTCTCGTTGTAGAGCATCCGGACCAGGAAGCTGTCGCCCTTGCGGAAGAGGTCCCACTGGATGTTGGCGGCCATCGGCGAGACGGTGGCGCCCCGCCAGGGGTTCTCGGCGTAGGTGTACGGGCGGTCGGCGGCGGCCTGGACGGTGCTGCCGGGCAGCCCCATCAGGGCGGCCAGCGGGATGACCTCCTCGGCGTGGGTGAAGCGCAGCTCGGCGGCGAGCCCGCCGGTGCCGGCCCGCCTGGCCTCGAGCTTCTTGAACAGGTCGTCCAGGAGCACCCCGGCCATCTTGTACGTGATGTCCGAGCCGGTGAAGCCGGGGCCCTTGCTGTAGAACTCCTCGGCGTTGTCGAGGTACCCGAACCAGGCGGCCTCGGCCGGACCGATGTAGCGGTCCAGGTGCCACCGGCCCTCGTCGCTGAGCGCGGGCGTGACGCTGTACAGGTTGAACACCGCCTGTGCGGCGCCGATCTCGTCGCCGCCGAACTCCCCGGCCGCGACGCGGTCGACGAAGGGCGCGGTGAAGATCCGCTCCAGCACCCGCCGGGCGGCCCGGTGGCTGCGGTCCTGGTCGCGGATCCCCGCCAGGGTGGCGGCCAGCCGCGGGTCGTGGTCGACGTAGTCCCGGTAGTCCGCGTTCTCGGGCGCCTTGTGGAAGTAGAGGAGCGCGGTGTCCTTGCGGGCCGGGGTCACCGCGGCGGCCAGCGCCGGGTCACCGTCGACCAGGCCCCCGACGAAGGCGGCGCCGGTGTCGGCCGCCCGGGTCTGGCCGGAGCTGACCACGTCGATGGTCCCGGCGCCCGCCGGGTTCCCGGCGTCCCGGGCCACGGCCGCGAACAGCCCGGGCAGCCGCTGCTTCATCCGGGCCGCGGTCTGCCGCGCCTCGCGCTTGCCGCGGCCGGTCAGCTGCCCGTACCCGACCTTCGCGTTGGCGTCGAGCAGCGAGCGGACCTCGGCCGCGAAGCCCTGGCCGCGCGGGGTCAGGGCGCCCGCGTCGGCGGCCCGCTGCCACAACGCCAGCAGCAGGTCGCCGTCCTCGGAGTCGCTCAGGGCGCGGGAGCCGTGCCGGGAGACGTTCTCGGTGAAGACGGCGGTGTACCCGGCCGGCGGCCGCGGCAGCGTCCAGGGCCGCTGCCCCGGCTCGTACGGGTGCTTGGTGGTGGCGGGCGCGGCGGCGGGGGAGCGGTGGTCGGCCGCGGCGGGGGCACCGGCCGCGCCGGCCAGCAGGGCGGCGGCGGCCAGGGCCGCGGCGGAGGAGGAGATGCGTCGTCGCATGAGGGGGCCCATCGGGATCGGTCGGGTGTGCGGAGGCTGCTGGATCCCATCCGGTCCACGTGAGCACCCGCCGACCCCCGGGTGACCGCCGGCTGAACTCCCGGCGCGGCGCGTTCCGTCAGGCGCCGGCGGGCAGCGGGAGGACGGCGTGGACGCGGTAGCCGCCGCCGAAGCGGGGCGCCGCCGTGCAGGTGCCGCCCAGGGCGCCGGCCCGCTCCCGCATCCCGAGCAGGCCGTGCCCGCCGCCCGGGTCGGGGGCCCGGTCGGCCGGCTCGCCGCCGTCGTCGAGGACCGTGACCTCCACCGTCGGGCCCACCCGCACCACGCTGACCTCGGCCCGGGCGCCGGCCCCGGCGTGCTTGCGGACGTTGGTCAGCGCCTCCTGGATCACCCGGTAGGCGGCCAGGTCCACCGCGGCCGGCAGCGGCGCCTCGGTCCGGTCCCGGGCCACCTCGACCGGCAGCCCGGCGTGCCGGAAGGTCTCCACCAGCTCGTCGAGGACGGCCAGTCCGGGGGCCGGCTCGGTGGGGGCCTCCGGGTCGCCGGACTGGCGCAGCAGCCCGACGGTGGCCCGCAGTTCGTTCAGCGCCGACCGGCTGGCCTCGCGGACGTGCGCCAGCGCCTCCTTGGCCTGGTCGGGCCGCTTGTCCATGACGTGCGCCGCCACCCCTGCCTGGACGTTGACCAGGGCGATGTGGTGGGCGACGACGTCGTGCAGGTCCCGGGCGATGCGCAGCCGCTCCTCGGCCACCCGCCGCCGGGCCTCCTCCTCACGGGTCCGCTCGGCGCGTTCGGCCCGCTCCTGGATCGCGTCGACGAAGGCCCGCCGGCTGCGGACCGCGTCCCCGGCGGCGGCCGCCATACCGGTCCAGGCGAAGATCGCCAGGTTCTCCTGGGCGTACCAGGGCAGCGGCCCGGCCAGCATGGCCACCGCCGTCAGGCCGGTCATGGTCAGCAGTCCCACCCGCCAGGTGGTGGGCCGGTCGGTGCGGGCGGCGACCGTGAAGAGGGCGACCACCGCGCACATCGGCACCGGCGCCCGGGGCGGCCCGGACAGCAGCTCGGCCAGCGACAGCGCACCGGTGGCCGCGAGCACCGGCATCGGCCGGCGGCGGCGCAGCACCAGCGAGGCCGCGCCCAGCAGCATCAGGACCACCCCGACGAGGTCCGGCGAGCGCATCCGGAAGCCGGCCTCGTAGCTGCCGGGCGGCTCCACGAAGGAGCCGAGGACCATGGCCACGAGCACGCCCAGGGCCAGGACGGCGTCCGTGGCCAGCGGATGGCGCCGCATCCACTGGCGGGTGGGCGCGAGTCCGGGGGTCAGCCCGGGGGACAGGGGGGTGCTCACCCCGACACGTTACGTCCTGGCACCGGGGCCCGGGCCCGGCCCGGCGGGTCCCGTCGCCCCCGGTCCCGGCGCACCGGGGCGCGGCGCTCCGGCCGGCGGCACCACCGGCCGCGGCGGCACCCCCCGCCAGGCCACCCGTACCGCGATGACCAGCAGCACCACGGCGATGGCCGCCAGGTGCTCCTTGCCCGCCAGGTTGTCCTTGAGCAGCACCTCGCCGACCATCCCGAGGACCACCAGCCCCCCGGTCAGGTACGCCCGGTAGCGCCAGCACACGTACACCGCCAGCCCCACCACCGCGGCCGACGGCCCGGTGTCGTTGACCAGCTTGTCCGACTCGGGCAGTCCCAGCGGGTGGTCGGGCCCCAGCGCGATCCCCACCCGGGCGTACATGGTCCCGGCGAGCGTGGCGAGGTACCCGATCAGCAGCGTGCGCCACCAGCCGATGCAGATCTCGGCGATCCCGAAGACCAGCAGGATCTGCGCCAGCGCCCCCCACACCGGCAGGTCCAGGGCCGGGACGAAGAGGGAGAGGGGGGTGCGCAGCAGGGCCGGCCCGATCGGGTCGGTGGCGTGCACGAAGCCGATGTCCTGGACCGGCCGCAGCCCCCAGGACTGGTTCTGGACGATCTGGAAGCAGGAGGTCAGGGCGACCGCGATCAGGGTCATCGGCACGGCCCGCCACCGCCGGGTGACGAGCGCGTCGCGGACGGTGCCGTACAGCGGGCCCCATTCGCGGCGGACGAACTCCCTCAACGCTTGGTCTCCAGATGTCTGCGGTGCAGCCACTTCGGCAGTCCGGGGGCCTCCAGGAAGCCCTCGGCCCGGCCCGCGGCGACACCGATGCGCAGCAGGTCGGAACTCTTCTCGAAGAGCATGAACCGCGGTTCCCAGATAGGCCGGTATTTCGCATTCGCCCGGTACAGCGATTCGATCTGCCACCAGCGCGAGAAGAAGCTCAGCAGGGAGCGCCACAGCCGCAGCACCGGGCCCGCGCCCAGCCGGGAACCCCGCTCGAAGACCGAGCGGAACATCGCGAAGTTCAGCGAGACCTGGGTGACCCCGATCTCCTTGGAGCGTTCCAGGAGTTCGATGACCATGAACTCCATCAGGCCGTTCTCGGAGTCCCGGTCACGGCGCATCAGGTCCAGCGACAGGCCCTTGGGGCCCCAGGGCACGAAGGACAGCAGCGCCCGCAGCTCGCCGCTCCCGTCGGTGCACTCCAGCATCACGCACTGGCCGTCGGCGGGGTCGCCCAGCCGGCCCAGCGCCATGGAGAAGCCGCGCTCGGTGGCGCCGTCGCGCCAGTCGTCGGCGCGCCGCAGCAGCTCGTCCATCTCCTCGGCCGGGATGTCCGCGTGGCGCCGGATCCGGACGGTGTAGCCGGCCCGCTTGACGCGGTTGTAGGCCTGCCGGACGGTGCGCATGGCCCGGCCCTCGAGGGTGAACTCGTCGGTCTCGACGATCGCCTCGTCGCCCAGCTCCAGGGCGTCCAGGCCGTGCCGCGCGTAGATCGTGCCGGCCTCCTCGCTCGCGCCCATCACCGCGGGCACCCAGCCGTGTTCGCGGGCCTCGGCCAGCCAGGGCTCGATCGCCCCCGGCCAGGCCTCGGGGTCGCCGATCGGGTCGCCGGAGGCCAGCGAGACCCCGCCGACCACGCGGTAGGCGATGGCGGCCTTGCCGGTGGGGGACCAGATCACGCTCTTCTCGCGGCGCAGCGCGAAGTAGCCGAGGGAGTCCCGGTCGCCCTGCTTGGCGAGCAGGGCGCGCAGCCGCTCCTCGTCCTCCTCGGTCAGCGGGTCGACGGCCTTGCGGGAGCGGAAGGCCGCGTACAGCACGGCCAGCAGGAGCAGCGTGGAGATGACGTTGATGGCCACGTCCACCCAGCCGGGGGTGTTGATGCCCGGGTACCGCGAGGCGTCGGTCTCCAGCGTGACCAGCCGGACCACGCCGTAGTGCCAGCGGTGCATGAAGGAGGAGCCGGGCGCGTCCGGGGTGGTGTTGGTGGCGCCCACCAGCAGGGCCGCGACCAGCGAGGTGACCAGCAGGCCGAGCACCGCGACCGCGGCGGCCAGCTTGGGGTTGGACCGGTCGCCCTTGGCGTAGAACTCGCGCCGGCTCAGCAGCAGTGCGACGACGAAGACCAGGGTCAGGCCGAGCGAGACCCAGTTCTGCGCGTGCCGGCGGATGTCCTCCGAAATCGTGAAGACGAAGCAGAGGCCGAGCAGCAGCAGCCCGCTGAGGACCAGGTTGAGGATCCAGGAGGCCCGCTTGCGGCGCCGCATGGTCATCGCCATGAAGAGGGTGAAGAGCCCGGAGGCGAAGCCGGCCGTCAGCATGTACGGCGTGTAGAAGTCGTTGGCGTTGTGGCGCCGCAGGTCGGCGCCGAAGGACACCCACACGGCGCTGAGGAAGTTGAGGAACGCGACCGTGCGCAGGTACCAGACGGCGAAGCCGGCGGTGCGGCGGGACCGGGCGGTGCTGCGGACCGGATCGCGGTCCTCCCCGCGCGGGTCCCGGCCGCCCTCACGGCCGGGAACGCGTTCGGTGTCTACGGTAGCCAAGCGGACTTCTCCCATGAAAAACGATGATATGGGGCATCGTCCCGCATGTGAGACACACTCAGGTGTGAGAGTCGCTCATGTACGAGCCCGGGTCGGCGGCCTGGTCGGGACCGCTTCCCCGGGATGTCACTCCGCCGCCGCCTCCCGTACCGGCAGCTCCGCGGCAAGGGCGGCGGCGGCCTGTACGAGGGGCAGGGCGAGCAGTGCCCCGGTCCCTTCTCCTACTGTGACGCCGTGGTCGAGCAACGGGTTGAGCGCCATGCGGTCCAATGCCTTGGCCTGTCCCGGTTCGCCGCTCGCCGCACCCGCCAGCCACCAGTCCGGTGACCGGAAGGCGGCGCGCTGCGCGACCAGCGCACAGGCCGCCGAGACCACCCCGTCGAGGATGACCGGGGTGCGCCGCACCGCGCTCTGCAGCAGGAAGCCGGTGATCGCCGCCAGGTCCGCCCCGCCGACCGCGGCCAGCAGCGCCACCTGGTCGCCCAGCACCGGGCGGGCCCGGCGCAGCGCGTCGCGGATCGCCCCGCACTTGCGCATCCAGGCCAGGTCGTCGATCGGCCGGCCGCCGCGGCCGGTCACCACCGAGGCGTCGGTGCCGCACAGCGCGGCCACCAGGGTCGCGGCGGCGGTGGTGCCGCCCACGCTCAGGTCGCCGAGGACGACCAGGTCGGTGCCGGAGTCGGCCTCCTCGTCGGCCACCGCCATGCCCAGCCGCAGGGCCGCGTCCACCTCCTCGGCGGTCAGCGCGTCCTCGACGTCGATCCGGCCGCAGCCCCGCCGCACCCGGCGGGCGCTGACCTCCTCGGGCAGCAGCTCCGGGTCGCAGTCCAGACCGGCGTCGACGATCCGGACGCCCGCGCCCAGCTGCCGGGCCAGCACCGCCACCGGCGCCCCGCCGTCCAGCACCCCCCGCACCAGCTCGTGGGCACCGCCCGCGGGACCCGCGGAGACGCCCAGCGAGGCGACGCCGTGGTCGCCCGCGAAGAGCACCACCCGGGGGCGCGCGACGGGGGTGACCGGTACCCGGCCCTGAGCCGCCGCCAGCCACTCGGCCAGCTCGTCGAGCCGCCCCAGCGCGCCGGGCGGTACGGCCAGCCGCTCACGGCGCTCTTCGGCGTCACGCCGTACGCCCGCGTCGGGCCGCTCGATCAGATCGGAGAAGTCGTCGAGGTTCAGCCTGGTCATCTGCCGAACAGTACAGGCGGCGGACGAACGCCCGGCCCCGGCCGGGGATCTTGCGGGGCGGACGGCTCCCGGGGCCCGCGGCCGTCAGCCGCGCAGCACCAGCACCTGACCGGCGACCACCAGCAGGACCTGCTCGCACTCGGCGGCCACCGCGGCGTTCAGCCGGCCCAGCTCGTCCCGGAAGCGACGGCCGGCCGGGGTGGCCGGGACGACCCCGGACCCCACCTCGTTCGAGACCAGCACCACCGTCCGCCGGGCCGCCCGGACCGCCGCCACCAGGGCGGCCGTCCGCTCCTCCAGCTGCTCCCGGCCGGTCGCCGCCCAGACCGCGTCGTCCCAGGCCCCGGCCCGGTCCATGGCGTCGGTCAGCCACAGCGCCAGGCAGTCGACCAGCAGCGGCGGACCGTCCGCGGCGAGCAGCGGGACCAGCTCGCAGGTCTCCGTGGTGCGCCAGGTGCCCGGCCGCCGGTCGCGATGGAGGGCGACCCGGGCCGCCCAGTCCGCGTCCCCGTCCCGGGTGCCGCCGGTGGCCACGTACTCCACCAGCGGGAAGGCCTCCAGCCGGCGCTCGGCCTCCACGGACTTGCCCGAGCGGGCGCCGCCCAGGACCAGGGTGCGGCGCGGCAGGTCGGGTACCAGGTGGTACTCGCCGACCACCAGCGTGGCGCCGTCCGGCACGGTGCGGGCCCCGGCCGCGGCCAGCCGCCGGTCCAGCTCGGGGCCGGGCGGCACGTCGTGGCCCAGGTGCACGGCGATCACGTCGGTGGTCGGCCCCACCGCCCCGCCGGCCCGCAGCCGGGCCAGCGCGTCCGGCCGCCCCACCGCGTCCAGCACCACCATCTCGTACGGGCGGACCGGCTTGCCGTTCGGCTCCCCGGCGCCGGCCGGCGCCCCGCCGGGCGGCAGGTAGAGCAGCCGCTCGCCGTCCGGGCCGGTCACCTCGTAGCCGGTGCCGGGGGAGTCCATCGCCACCGCCCGCACCCGGTGCCCGCTGATCACCGCCAGCTCGCGGCCGTCCGGCACCCGGACCGCGGACGGCAGCCCGGCCGGCAGCTCCACCGCCGGACCGTCGTGCGGATGGGTCAGCAGCACCTGCCGGACGCCGGCCAGCGAATGCCCGGCCCGGGCCGCGGCCAGCGCGGCGCCGGGGGTGAGGTCGAGCAGCAGCGCACCGTCCACCAGGAGGGCGGTGGCCGCGCGCGCCCGGGCGCCGACGGAGACGGCGCACGTGGCGCAGGGGCAGCCTGACCGGGGGAGCCCGTCGGGCGCGCCGGTGCCGAGGAGAGTCAGTTCCACGAGGATGATCCTCCCGCGTCGGTGCAAGTGGTGCGCGCCCGGCTACGCTGCGGGCAGGCCGGACTGGCGTACGGACCGCCCGAACGGGCATCACGTACCCACCGGCGGCGACCGGCGGAACGAACAACGGAGGCGTACATGGCGTGGACGTGGCGGTTCGAGGACGCGGCGGGTGCGGAGGTGGCTCCCTCCGTGGTGCCGGAGGAGTTCACCACTCAGGGGGATGCGGAGTCCTGGATCGGCGAGGTCTGGAAGGACCTCCTCGAGGGCGGCGTGGAGCAGGTCAAACTCTCCGACGACAACAACACCGAGCTCTACACCATGCCCCTGAAACCCGCCCTGGAGGCCTGACCCCCGGGGGCGCTGCCCGGCCCAGCCCCGCCGGCGCTTGAGGCGACCGTCGCCGGGTCGGCATACCCAGCCCAGCCGGCGTTTGAGGCGACCGTCGCGGAGCGGCGGTGTGGGGGATCCGGGGGCGGAGCCCACCGGTTTCGGGAAGGGGCGGGGTGGGGCTGGCTCCGCGCAGCGGCCGGGCGCGGGCCCGGGAGCCGC
>NZ_JBFBGK010000126.1:0-20759 GCF_040684615.1 Streptomyces sp. NPDC089919 | reverse complement strand
CCCGCCGCTCTCCCGATGGGGGGGGGGCCCCCCGGGTTGGGGGGGGGGGGGGGGGGGGGCGGGCTCCGCGCAGCGGCCGGGCGCGGGCCCGGACCCCGCGCCTCAATCGCCGGCGGGGCTGGGTTTGCCACTCCCTGGCGGGGCTGGATGTGCCCGGCGGGGTCGCGCCAAAGGGGTGGGCGGGGGCCAGGTTTCGGGGCGCCGCCCCGGACCCCGCGCCTCAAACGCCGGCGGGGCTGGGTCTGCCCGGCTGGGCTGGACTTGCCACTCCCTGGCGGGGCTGGGCGTGCCGAAGGGCCGGCTCCCCGAGGAAGGGGGGCCGGCCCTTCGGGCTGGCGGGGCACCCCAGCAGGGGCCGCCCAAGGGGTGCGCCGCCGGCTAGAGGCCCTGCCAGGCCGGCTTGTTGGCGAAGGTGTGCCGGAAGTACTCCGCCAGCTTCAGCTTCGACGCCGCCGCCTCGTCGACGACGACCGTCGCATGCCGGTGCAGCTGCAGCGCGGACGCCGGCACCAGCGCGGACAGCGGCCCCTCGACGGTCTGTGCGACCGCCTCGGCCTTGCCCTCGCCGGTCGCCAGCAGGACCAGGTGGCGGGCGTCCAGGATGGTGCCGATGCCCTGCGTGATGACGTGGTGCGGCACCTGGTCGATGTCGTCGTCGAAGAAGCGGGCGTTGTCCACCCGCGTCTGCTCGGTGAGCGTCTTGATGCGGGTGCGCGAGGCCAGCGAGGAGCAGGGCTCGTTGAAGCCGATGTGGCCGTCCGTGCCGATGCCGAGCAGCTGGAGGTCCACCCCGCCGGCCTCGGCCAGCGCCAGGTCGTAGGCCTCGCAGGCGCCCACGATGTCCTGCGCGGTGCCGTCCGGGCCCATGAACGACGCCTCGGACAGGCCCAGCGGCTCGACGACCTCGCGCAGCACCACGGACCGGTAGGACTCCGGGTGTCCGGCCGGCAGTCCGACGTACTCGTCGAGCTGGCAGATCCGGGCGCGGGAGGCGTCGACCTCGCCGCCGCGGACCTTGGCGGCCAGGGCTTCGTAGATCGGCAGCGGCGTGGAGCCGGTCGCCACGCCGAGCAGGGCGTCGGGCTTGCGGCGGACCAGGGCGGCCATGGCCTCCGCGATGAGTTCGCCGCCAGCCTTGGCGTCCGGAACGATGACAACTTCCACGCTGGGCCTGCCGATCTGAGAGGGAGCGCTCTTGTGGTATAGACCAATCTAGCAGAACCGGGCCCCCTGGACACGGCCTCCGCCCCCTCCATCCTCGGCCGAAAACCCCCACCCGGCCCGTCGGCCCGGGAGCACCCCGCCGCGGGCCGGTCCGGGTGCCGCTCCGGCGCCCCGGCGCCAGACTGGGGTGGTGACCGCCCTGGAACGGCCGGGCCGGCTGATGTCCGCCGAGATGGCCGAGCAGCCCGCAGTGCTGGACCGGCTCCTGGCCGAGGGCGCCGCCGCCATCCGCGCCACCGCCGAGGCCGTCGCCCAGCGCCGCCCCCGCTTCGTCCTGCTGGCCGCCCGCGGCAGCTCGGACCACGCCGCCCTGTACGCCAAGTACCTGTTCGAGGTGCGGCTCGGGCTGCCCTGCGGGCTCAGCTCGATGTCCACCACCACCGCCTACGGCGCCCGGCCCCGGCTCCGGGACGTCCTGGTCGTCACCGTGAGCCAGTCCGGCGGCTCCCCGGACCTGGTGGCCTCCGCCCAGGCGGCGCGCGCGGCCGGCGCGATCACGCTGGCCGTCACCAACAACCCCGACTCCGCGCTGGCGGCCGTCACCGAGTACCAGATCGACGTACTGGCCGGCCCCGAGCGGGCGCTGCCGGCCACCAAGACGTACACCGCCTCGCTGCTGGCCCTGTACCTCTTCGTCGAGGGTCTGGAGCGGGCCGGCACCGCCCCCGCCGGCACCGCCCCCGCCGGCACCGCGCCGGCGGCGCTGCCCGGGCTGGCCGGCCGGATCCTCGACCGCGCGGACGAGGTCCGGACCCTCGCCGCCCGCTACCGCTTCGCCGAGCGAATGGTCCTCACCTCCCGCGGCTTCGGCTACCCCACCGCCCGCGAGGCCGCCCTCAAGATGATGGAGACCGGCTACATCCCGGCGCTGGCCTACTCCGGGGCGGACCTGCTGCACGGCCCGCTGGCGCTGGTGGACAACGTCTCCCCGGTGATCGCGGTGGTCACCGGGGGCCGCGGCGGCGAGGCGCTGCGGCCGGTCCTGGACCGGCTGCGGGCCCGGGGCGCCGACCTGTTCGTGGTCGGCCCCGCCCGGTCCGTGGCGGCCGCCTCGGCCGGCTTCGTGCTCCCGGTCGACGGGGTCCCCGAAGAGCTCCAGCCGGTGCTGGAGATCCTGCCGCTCCAGCTACTGGCGTACGAGGTGGCCCTGGCCCGGGGCCGGGACCCGGACGCGCCCAGGGCCCTGGCCAAGACCGTCGAGACCCGCTGAGAGGGCCTACAGCAGGCTGAGCTGGAGGCCGCCGGTCGCGTCCAGGTGCTGGCCGGTGACCCAGCGGGAGTCGGGGGAGGCCAGGAAGGCCGCCACGTCCGCGACCTCCTCGGCGGTGCCGATCCGGCCGAAGACCGAGCGGGAGGCTGCGTGCGCCCGGGCGGCCGGGTCGGCCAGCCAGGCGGCGTTGAGTTCGGTCTCGGTGATGCCGGGGCCCACCGAGTTGACCGTGATCCCGCGCGGTGCCAGCTCGGCGGCCAGCGAGACGGTCAGGGCGTTCACCGCGCCCTTGGCCATGATCGTGGCCAGGATGGCCGGCAGGGCGATGTCCGGGGTGCCGGTGATGTTGACGATCCGGCCGCCGTCGCGCAGCCGGGGCAGCGCGAGCTGGGTGACGAAGAAGGGCGCCTTGGCGTTGACCGCCAGCGCCCGGTCGAAGGTCTCCTCGTCCGTGTCGGCCAGCCCGGCGAAGGTGGCCGCGCCCGCGTTGTTGACCAGGATGTCCACCCCCTCCGTGGCCAGCGGGTGGGCGTCGTACGCCGCCCAGAGGGCCGCCGCACCGCCCGGGGCGGCGAAGTCGGCGCGGACCGCGAAGGCCCGGCCGCCCGCGGCCCCGATCGCGGCCACCGTCTCCTGTGCCGCGTCCTCCTGCCGCGCGTAGTGCACGGCGACCAGGGCGCCGTCCCGGGCCAGCCGCTCGGACACCGCCCGCCCGATGCCCCGGCCGCCCCCGGTCACCACTGCCGTCCTGCCGTCGAGCACGCCCATGGCACGCCCCCCATTTCTCTAGTGGTCGTTACAGATTCAGACCGTACCCCAGATTCACTAACGGTCGCTATAGAATTCGGGCATGGTGACCGGACAGCGCGGCAGGCCCCGCTCCTTCGACCGGGCCGCGGCCCTCAACGAGGCGCTGCGCGCCTTCTGGATCCACGGCTACGAAGCCACCTCGATCGCGGACCTCACCAAGGCCATGGGGATCGGTGCGCCCAGCCTGTACGCCGCCTTCGGCGGCAAGCAGCAGCTCTTCGACGAGGTGGTGGAGGCGTACGCGGGCACGTACGGCGCCTTCGGTGCGCGGGCGCTGGCGGAGGAGCCCACCGCGCGGGCCGGGATGGCCCGGACGCTCTACGAGGCCGCGGCCTCGTACACCAGCCCCGAGCTGCCGCCGGGCTGCCTGGTGCTGAGCGCCGGCTCCGGCTGCGGCACGCCCGAGGTGGAGGAGGCCCTGCGGGCCCGCCGGGCGGCCAACGTGGCCGCCTTCGAGAGCCGGATCCGCGCGGACGTGGCGGCCGGGGTGCTGCCGGCGGACACGGACGCGGCGGGGCTGGCCCGCTACGGCTGGGCGGTCCTGCAGGGCATGTCCCAGCAGGCGCGCGACGGCGCGGACCGGGCGGAACTGGAGGCGGTGGCGGCCCGGGCGCTGCTGGCCTGGCCGTAGCGGTCGCGGACCGCGGGGGAGGGGCGCGGAAGGGCCCCGGAAAGCCCCAGGGCCACGGTGTCGGGCGGGACCCTCAGCCCGCCCGGCACCATGGCCCGGAGTTGCGTCGGCCGAGGGGTGTGCGGTCCCCGCGGCCGGTGGGAGGTGCCGGCGCGGTCAGGGCAGAACGCGCGGCTTACCTCGATCCGTCCTCCTGTGCGGGGAGGGCGGAAGTCCGTGACGTCACGTCGATGACATCAAGTCCGTGACATCTGCATTGTGGACTAGACCAATCTGTTCTGTCCATCCAACGACAGGGTCCGAAGGTCCGTCACTTCCTCCAACATACGCGGCCGGGAGCCCGTCTGGGTATTCCCCGCGGGAATCTCCACCCGCTCGGCCCGGGTACGCTCGGCCCTGTGCCCTCCATGAACGACCTCGTACGCCAGCACACCGCCCTCAGCGAGACCGAGCTCGAGTGGCTGCACATGCTCGTCTCCGAGTGGCAGCTGCTCTCCGACCTGTCCTTCGCGGACCTGGTCCTGTGGGTCCCGACCCTGGACGGCACCCGCTACGTCTCCGTCGCGCAGATGCGGCCCAACACCGGCCCCACCTCGTACCAGGACGACATGGTCGGCCACCTGGTGCCGCGCGGCCGCCGGCCGCTGCTGGACGCGGCCCTCGACGAGGGCCGGATCGTCCGGGAGGGCGACCCGGAGTGGCGCGAGGAGGTCCCGGTCCGGGTCGAGTCGATCCCGGTGCGCCGGGAGGGCCGGGTGCTCGGCGTGATCGCCCGCAACACCAACCTGCTGACCGTGCGCACCCCGAGCCGGCTGGAGCTGACCTACCTCCAGTCGGCCTCCGACCTGGCGCAGATGATCGCCGCCGGAACGTTCCCCTTCCCCGGCCAGCAGGTCGACATGGACGCCTCCCCGCGGGTGGGCGACGGCCTGATCCGGCTCGACGCCGAGGGCGTGGTCACCTACGCCTCGCCCAACGCCCTCTCCGCCTACCACCGCCTCGGGCTCGCCTCCGACCTGGTCGGCCAGCACCTCGGCACCACCACCGCCGAGCTGGCGCCCTCCCGGGGCCCGGTCGACGAGGCGCTGGTCAAGCTGGCCAGCGGCTGGGCGCCCCGGGAGACCGAGGTCGAGGGCAACAGCGGGGTCATCCAGCTGCGGGCCATCCCGCTCAAGCCCAAGGGCACCCGGATCGGCTCGCTGGTGCTCTGCCGCGACGTCACCGAACTGCGCCGCCGCGAGCGCGAGTTGATCACCAAGGACGCCACCATCCGGGAGATCCACCACCGGGTGAAGAACAACCTCCAGACGGTCGCGGCCCTGTTGCGGCTGCAGGCCCGCCGGATGGATTCGGACCAGGGCCGCGAGGCGCTCAACGAGGCGGTCCGCCGGGTCGGTTCGATCGCCATCGTGCACGAGACGCTGTCCCAGAACCTGGACGAGCGGGTGGAGTTCGACGAGATCGCCGACCGGGTGATCGCGATGGTCGCGGAGATCTCGCCGGGCAAGGTGGACTGCCGCCGCACCGGCCGGTTCGGCATCCTCGACGCCGAGGTGGCCACCCCGCTGTCGATGGTGCTCACCGAGATCCTGCAGAACGCCCTCGAGCACGCCTTCGCGCCGGGGGACCGGGGCGCCGTCGAGGTGACCGCGGCCCGCAGCGGCAGCGGCCGCGACGACGCCCGGCTGATGATCACCGTGCAGGACGACGGCCGGGGCCTGCCGCCCGGCTTCGACCCGCAGAAGGCCGGCAACCTCGGGCTGCAGATCGTCCGCACCCTCGTCGAGGGCGAGCTCGGCGGCAGCTTCGACATGCTGCCGGGGCCGGACGGCGGCACCAAGGTCGTGCTCGACGTGCCGGTCACCCCGCAGAAGTAGGGCCCGTCCCGCCGGGGGACCGGGCCGGCGCGGCCCCGGGAAAAGCACTGAGCCCCGGACCGTGGATCACGGTCCGGGGCTCAAGAGCACGTTGCTGAGCGCTATGTGGGTACTACGCGCTGCGGCTCGAGGCTCGAAAGTCGATATCAGGCGCTGGCGTTGCGCGCCCGGTTGCGAGCGGCGCGGCGCTTCATCGCGCGGCGCTCGTCCTCGCTGAGACCGCCCCAGACGCCGGAGTCCTGACCGGACTCGAGCGCCCACTGCAGGCACTGCTCCATGACGGGGCAGCGGCGGCAGACGGCCTTGGCTTCCTCGATCTGCAGCAGCGCAGGACCGGTGTTGCCGATGGGGAAGAAGAGCTCGGGGTCTTCCTCGCGGCAAACGGCGTTGTGACGCCAGTCCATGGCTGCTCCATCTCCTTGTATTGCGGGCAGGTTGCTTGTGAATGTGAACGCTTTCACGAATCCCTTCGCGAGGGAAGGGCCGACGCCCAGTTGCCTGGTGCGGTCCGATTCGTGGAGGGGTTCTGGCGGTCATGGGGTGCCGGGTCCTGCGGGCTGTCCCGATCGCCATGTAGAGATTCGCAAACCTCGGACGGGGACACAACCCCTTCCGGAAAGTTTTTTTTGATTCGTCGGTGTCGACTAGGTCACAGCCGTACTTCTATGGGGTGGACCCGCGCCTAAACGTTCGAGTGAAAGGAGTTTCGCCTCTCCCACTCACACAATCACACGCAGTGCACGGCGAACGCCTGTGAACGTCACGCTGGTGCGCAGTCCGAGGTGATCGCCGTCCATCTGGAAGGGGAGCGGAACCTTCGAATGCAAGGTGAAGTCGGTCAGATCGTGCAGGGACACCGCGTGCTTGCCCTGCGGCCCGCGCTCAGGAGTCGAGGTCAGGAGCTGGGTGGCGTACCGGGCGATCGCCGGAGTTGACAAACGGTCCAGACCAAGCACGTCGAGCGCGGTGTCGAAAGAGGCCTCCGGGGAGGCGTAGAGCGGCTTGTTCCCCAGGAAAGTCCACGGCGACGTATTGCACACTATCGACAGCACAAGGTCACGGACGGGATCCGCGTCCGGCCGTTCGAGTGTGATCGTGCCGTGCCTGCGGTGCGGCTCGTCGAGGAATTGACGCACCAACTGCCGGACGTAGAGCGCATGGGTCGAACGCTTGCCGCGTTCCCGCTGTTGCTCCACTCGGCCCACCACACCGGCGTCGAATCCGAATCCCGCGCAGAAGGTGAACCAGCGCGAGGGCACCGACTCGTCCTCCGTGCCCGGGGTGCCCGCCGCCAGGCCCAGGCCGACCGTCCGCTCCCGGCGCTCGCGCAGGGCGTCCAGGATGGCGCCGGTGGCCTCCACCGCGTCGTTGGGCAGGCCCAGGGCCCGGGCGAAGACGTTCGTGGAGCCGCCGGGCACCACGGCCAGCCGGGGCAGCCGCTCCGGATCGGGGCCGTTGTGCAGCAGGCCGTTGACGACCTCGTTGACCGTGCCGTCGCCGCCGAGGGCGACCACCAGCTCGATGTCGTCGCTGTACGCGGCCTTGCGCCCGAGGTCCCGGGCGTGCCCCCGGTACTCGGTGGTCACCGCCTCCAGCTTCATCTCGCTGGCCAGGGCGTGGATCAGGACGTCGCGCACGCGCGCACTGGTGGTGGTTGCCGCCGGATTGACCACGAGGAGTGCACGCATGTGCGCCAGATTACCCACTGGTCAGCACGGCGCCCAGACCGGCCGCCGTCACCGGCCCGCCCACCGGGGCTACTCTGCTCGGGTGAGTTCTCAGCAGACCCCCGCCCCCGCCCAGCCTGCCGCCCCCGGCCCGGTGCCCGCCCGGCTGACCGCCGCCGCCGCGCTCACCGCGCTGGAAGGCCTCGCCCTGGCCGGGCTCGGCGTCTACCTCCTGCTCACCGGGATCCTCGACAAGGTCGACTCGGTCAAGCAGGCCGAGACCGGCGGCATCACCCTGATCGTCCTGGCCCTGCTGCCGCTGGCCGCGGCCCGGGGCCTGCGGCAGCTGCGCCGCTGGAGCCGCGGCCCGGCGCTGATCACCCAGCTGCTGGCGCTGCCGGTGGCCTGGACGCTGCACGAGACCGGCGGCGCGCTGACCGTGGCCGGCGTCGTCCTGGCGCTGACCGCGGCGACCACGCTGTACCTGCTGGTGCACCCGGAGACCACCCTGGCGCTGGGCGCCCACCCCCGGTCCACCGCCACCGACGAGGCGACCGACTAGCGCCCGCGGGCCGACACACGACGAGGCCGCCGGTGCGCACGCACCGGCGGCCTCGTGCCGTTCGGTCACTCCCCGTGACGGCGCTCCCCTCGGGGGCGCCGGCCGGGGCGCCGGCTCACTCCTCGACCAGCAGCTTGTCCCGCAGCTGCGCCAGGGTCCGGGCCAGCAGCCGGGAGACGTGCATCTGCGAGATGCCGACCTCCTGCGCGATCTGCGACTGGGTCATGTTCCCGAAGAACCGCAGCAGCAGGATCCGCTTCTCCCGCGGCGGCAGCCCCTCCAGCAGCGGCTTGAGGGATTCGCGGTACTCGACCCCCTCCAGGGCCTCGTCCTCCGCGCCCAGCGTGTCCGCGACCGCGGGGGACTCGTCGTCGGTGTCCGGGACGTCCAGCGAGAGGGTGCTGTAGGCGTTGGCGGACTCCAGCCCCTCCAGCACCTCCTCCTCGGAGATTCCCAGCCGCTCCGCCAGCTCGTGCACGGTCGGCGAGCGGCCGTGCTGCTGGGAGAGCTCCGCGGTGGCCGTGGTCAGCGCCAGCCGCAGCTCCTGGAGCCGCCGCGGCACCCGGACCGCCCAGCCCTTGTCGCGGAAGTGCCGCTTGATCTCGCCGACCACGGTCGGCGTCGCGTACGTGGAGAACTCCACCCCGCGGTCCGGGTCGAACCGGTCCACCGACTTGATCAGGCCGATGGTCGCCACCTGCGTCAGGTCGTCCAGCGGCTCACCGCGGTTGCGGAACCGCCGGGCCAGGTGCTCCACCAGCGGCAGGTGCATCCGCACCAGCCGGTTGCGCAGCTCGGCCCGCTCCGGGGAACCCTCCGGCAGCTCGCGCAGTTCGATGAACAGGGCCCGCGCGCCACTGCGGTCGCGCGGATCGTGCTCCTCTTTGGTGTGGTGCTCAGTCTCGCTCATAGGGCCCGCCCGTCGCTCCGCCGAGTCCGAAAAGCCGTCATCCGCCGGGTGCGGCCGGGCCTGCTGCTGTTCCGGGATGCCGCCGCCGGAAGCGTGCGCGGTCCGGGGCGCGCCCCAGCCATCCGCCCCGGCCACCGCCGGGGACGCCGAGTACGGGTCCCCCGTGCCGTGCACGGGGGTCTCCTCGCCGCTCACGCCGGCCCGGGTCCCGCGCCGCGCTGTTTGTAGAGACTGATGCTGACCGTCTTGTCCTCGGCGACCGTCGACTCGACCTTGCCCGCCAGCGCGGAGAGCACGGTCCAGGCGAACGTGTCGCGCTCGGGGGCGCGGCCGTCCGTGGTCGGTGCGGAGACCGTCACCTCCAGCGAGTCGTCGATCAGCCGGAAGACGCAGCTGAGGACGGAGCCGGGAACGGCCTGCTGGAGCAGGATCGCGCAGGCCTCGTCGACGGCGATGCGCAGGTCCTCGATTTCGTCGAGGGTGAAGTCCAAACGTGCCGCGAGGCCGGCCGTGGCCGTACGCAGCACCGACAGGTAGGCACCCGCGGCCGGCAGCCGGACTTCCACGAAGTCCTGCGTCCCGGGCTCGCCTGCGATCTGGGACACCCTCACCTCCAAGGTGGTACGAGCTCTTTCGCCGGTGACGCTATCGCGATCCGAGCGCTCGTGTCTTGGCGCCCCTGTCCGGCCGTGACCGATAGTAAGTCAACGGGTACGGAGGGTGGCTAGAGGTCTGCGGGCCCAAATCCAGGGAACCGGAGGATCGTTGACCTACCCCGCGGGCGGGCGGTCGAACCTCAGACGATCGCCGCGTCCACGTAGCACCAGCGCCAGGTCTCACCCGGTTCGTGGCTGCGCATCACCGGATGGCCGGTCGCCTCGTAGTGCGCGGTGGCGTGCTTGAGCGGCGAGGAGTCGCAGCAGCCGACCTTGCCGCAGGCCAGGCACATCCGCAGCTGCACCGGCTGGGTGCCGGCGCTCTCGCAGTCGGCGCAGGTCAGCCCCTGGGGGACGGGCTCGGGGCGCGGCAGTTCGGGAACGTGCAGGCAGTCGCTCATGATGGCCAGGTTACGTGGGCGCCGCGGGCGTCAGTTGGAGCGAGGACGGAGCCCCGATGGAGGCATTCCCCCTGGTGTGGCTGGTGGCCGGCTGCGCCGTGGTCGCCGGGCTGGCCCGGCGCACGCCCATTCCGGCGCCGCTGCTGCTGGTGGCGGCCGGGCTGGCGGCGTCGTACGTACCGGGGGTGCCGTCGTACGCCCTCGATCCGCACATCGTGCTGCCGCTGGTGCTGCCGCCGCTCCTCTACACGGCCGCCATCGACTCCTCGTACCTGGGGCTGCGGGCCAACCTGCGGCCGGTGGCGCTGCTCTCGGTCGGGTACGTGCTCTTCGCGACCCTCGTGGTCGGGTACGCGGCGCACCTGATCGTGCCGGGCCTCTCGAAGCCCGCGGCGCTGGTGCTGGGGGCGGTGGTGGCCCCGCCGGACGCGGTCGCCGCCACCGCGATCGCCCGCCGGCTGGGCCTGCCGAGCCGCATCACCACCATCCTCCAGGGCGAGTCCCTGGTGAACGACGCCACCGCGATCACCGCGTACAAGGTGGCGCTGGCCGCCCTGGTCGGGTCCGGGGCCGGCTGGGCCGGCGGGGTCGCGGAGTTCCTGATGGCCTCGGTCGGCGGGGTGGGCGTGGGCCTGCTGCTGATGGTGCCGATCCACGCGCTGCGCACCCGGCTGAGCACCCCGCTGCTGCAGAACACCCTGTCGCTGCTGATCCCGTTCGTCGCCTACGCGGCGGCCGAGCGCGTGCACGCCTCCGGGGTGCTCGCGGTGGTGGTCGTGGCGCTGTACCTGGGCCACCGCAACT
The DNA here is from genome assembly GCF_040684615.1 of Streptomyces sp. NPDC089919. NCBI lineage: Bacteria > Bacillati > Actinomycetota > Actinomycetes > Kitasatosporales > Streptomycetaceae > Streptomyces > Streptomyces sp. NPDC089919. The sequence continues at coordinate 10,007 of NZ_JBFBGK010000126.1, read as the reverse complement.
GGCAGGTGGACTTCGCCACCCGGCTCCAGGAGGAGGCGGTGTGGAAGATGGTCGCCTTCGTGCTGGAGACGGTGGTCTTCGCGCTGATCGGCCTCCAGCTGCCGGTGGTCCTCGAAGGCCTCGGGGAGTACGAGGGACCGCGCGCGGCCTGGTACGCGGTGGCGGTCTTCCTCGCGGTGGTGGCGGCCCGCTTCGTCTGGGTCTTCCCGGCGACCTTCATGCCCCGGCTGTCCGCCCGGATCCGGGCCCGCGAGCCGGAGACCAACTGGAAGTCGCCGGTGATCGTGGGATGGGCCGGGATGCGGGGCGTGGTCTCGCTGGCGGTGGCCTTCGCGGTGCCGGTGACGATGGAGAGCGGGGCGCCGGTGCCGGCCCGCAACCTCATCCTCTTCCTGACCTTCACCACGGTCATCGGCACCCTGGTCGTCCAGGGGCTGACGCTGCCGCCGCTGATCCGGCTGCTGCGGCTGCCGCCGGTGGACCGGCAGGCGGAGACGCTGGCCGAGGCGCAGGCCCAGAACGACGCCTCGGTGGCCGCCGAGACGAAGCTGGCCGAGCTCCTGGAGGACCCCCGCAACGCCCTGCCGACGCCGCTGGCGGACCGGCTGCGGACGGTCATAGAGCGGCGCCGCAACGCCGTCTGGGAGCGGCTGGGGCAGGTGAACCCGGAGACCGGGGAGTCGGCCGACGACACCTACCGCCGGCTGGCCCGGGAGATGATCGAGGCGGAGCGGGAGGTCTTCGTCGAGCTGCGCGACCGCCGCCGCATCGACGACGAGATGCTGCGCACCCTGCTGCGCCGCCTGGACCTCGAAGAGGCCGCGGCCTACCGCGAGGTGGCCGACTGACCGGCTACGGGGTGCCGGTGACCACCGCGGCCAGGCGGGTGCCGCGGGGGAAGGCGCCCTCGGCGGTCAGGGCCGTCAGGGCGTACAGCAGCTTGGCCACGTAGATCCGCTCCACCGCCAGGCCGTGCCGGGCCTCGAAGTCCTCGGCGAAGGCCACCAGCTCGGCCGGCGTGCGGGCGTACCCGCCGAAGTGGAAGCGGTCGTCCAGCGACCAGGCGCCCCGGGGAGCCCCGTAGGCCTCGGTCTGGAGCCGGCGGACCTCCGCGTCCAGGAAGCCGCCCTTGAGGACCGGCACCCCCAGCGCCCGCTGGGCCGGTGCCAGGCCGGCGGCCAGGCCGGCGAGGGTGCCGCCGGTGCCGCAGGCGACCGCCACCACGTCCGCCGCGTCCCGCAGCTCGCGCCCCAGCGCCTCGCAGCCCCGTACGGCCGGTGCGTTGCTGCCGCCCTCCGGCACCACGTACGCCCCCGCCGCGCCCGCCTCGGCCAGCAGCCCGGCCAGGACCGCCGGCTCGGCCTTGCGCCGGTAGCGGCCGCGGTCGACGAAGTGCAGCCGCATCCCGTCCGCCGCGCACCGTTCGAGGGAAGGATTCAGCGGCCGCCCGGCCAGCTCCTCGCCCCGGACGATCCCCACGGTCGCGAACCCCAGCAGCCGGCCGGCCGCGGCCGTGGCCCGCAGGTGGTTCGAGTACGCGCCCCCGAAGGTCACCAGGGTGTCCCGGCCCTGCTCCGCCGCGGCCGTGAGGTTCAGCGAAAGCTTTCGCCACTTGTTGCCCGGCAGGTCCGGGTGGATCAGGTCGTCCCGCTTGAGGAGCAGGGTCACGCCGTGCCGGGCGAAGCGCCCGTCCTCCGCCGGCAGCTCCCGCAAGGGGGAGGGCAGGCGCGGCCGGAGGCCGTCGAGGTCGGGCGCCGAGCTGGTCATGCCCCCATTGTCCGGGGCCGGGTCACTTGAGGTGGGCGCGGACCCGCTCCCGCATGGCGGCCATGGTGAAGCCCACCGGGTCGATCTTGCCGGGCTGCCACTCGCGGTGGCCGATCACCGAGCGCTCGGTCCAGCCGTGCTGCCGGCAGATCGCCGCCGCGGCCCGGGCGATGGCGTCGAGCTGGACCTCGGGCCAGGGGTCGTCGCCGTCGCCGAGGTTCTCGCACTCGAAGCCGTAGAAGTGCCGGTTGCCGTCGACGTCGTGCTCGTTGTCGGGTGGCAGCGCCTTCTCCGCGATCACGGCGGCCAGCACGTCCCCGTCGCCGCCGCCGGCGTGGTTGGTGCGGCCGTAGCCGACCAGGTGGACGTGTCCGTCCTTGGTGATCACCCCGTGGCAGAGCGGACCCGGCAGGGCCGCGTACCCGTCCCGGCAGATACGGACCGTGGCCGCCGACCCCCGGCTGGCGGTGTGGTGCACCATCACGCCGTTCACCGGCCCCCAGGGGCCCTTGTGGTTGCGGTTGTGGGTGCGCCACTCGCCCACCCCGACCACCGTCAGACCCGCTCCGACCAGCACCTGCTGGAACTTCCCGGCGGACATCGGCTCGGACATCGCGGTCCTCCTTCGCAGTCGGGACGGGTGCCGGACGCGCCCGTCCCCCTGCCGATGTACCGGAGCATCCGCTTCCGGCAAACCTCGTTCGGACCGTGTGCGAGCCGATCCGGACACGGTGCGTCACCGGCCCGGCGGGCCCGGAGCGGGCCTCAGGAGGCCAGCCAGAGGTCCGGGCCGAAGACCTCGTAGTGGATGTCGGCGGCCGCCACGCCCCGCTCCAGCAGCTGCGCGCGCACCGCGCGCATGAAGGGCAGCGGGCCGCACAGGTAGGCGCGGGTGCCGGGGGCCAGCGGCGGCAGGGCGGCCAGGTCGACCCGGCCGGTGCGGTCGCCCTCGGTCGGGTCGGCGTCCTCCTCGTACCAGAAGTGCGCGGTGCCGTCGGCGAGCTTGCCGGTCAGCCGCCGGTGGTCGCCGGCCAGGGCGTGACCGGCGGGGGATCGGTCGGCGTGCACGACCGTGACCGGGGCCCGGTGCCCGGTCTCGGCGAGGTGTTCCAGCATCGAGAGCATCGGGGTGCAGCCGATGCCGGCCGAGGCGAGCAGCACCGGCCCGGCCGAGCCGTCCAGCACCAGGTCGCCGAAGGGGGCCGAGACCCGCAGCCGGTCCCCGGCGCGGACGTGCGCGTGCAGGTGGTTGGAGACCTCCCCGTCGGGGGTGGGGCCGCCGTGCACCCGCTTGACGGTGATCGCCCGGACCGGCGAGCCGGGGGCGGTGGAGAGGCTGTACTGGCGGATCTGGCGGGCCCCGTCCGCGAGGGTGACCTGGACGGAGACGTACTGGCCGGGCCGGAAGTCCGGGGCCGGTACGCCGTCGGCCGGCCGCAGCTGGAAGGTGGCGCAGTCGGCGGTCTCCTCGATCCGGCCGGTGACCGTCCACTCCCGCCAGACGTCCCCGGCGGCCACCCGCTGCGCCGCGTACAGCCGCTCCTCGACGGCCGCGAGGGCGTTGGCCATCAGCCAGTAGACCTCGTCCCAGGCCGCGGCGACCTCCGGGGTGACGGCCTCGCCCAGGACCTCGGCGATCGCGGCGAAGAGGTGCCGGTGGACGACGGGGTACTGCTCCCGGGTGACGCCGAGCGAGGCGTGCTTGTGCGCGATGCGGTCGAGCATCACGTCGGGGCGGGTGTCGGGATGCTCGACCAGGTGGCCGGCGAAGGCGGCGATGGAGCCGGCGAGGGCCTGCTTCTGCAGGCCGGCGGCCTGGTTGCCGCGGTTGAAGAGGTCCCGCAGCAGCTCGGGGTGGGCGGCGAAGAGCTTGTCGTAGAAGAGCTCGGTGATCTCTCCGATGGCCGCGCCGACGGCGGGGAGGGTGGCGCGGACGGTCTCGGTCGACTTCTCGGAAAGCATCGGGGCTCCTCGCCTCGTTGAATTGGTATCTGAGATGCGTATTTTTGGGTGCGGGTGAGCCGGGGCGCGGCGCCTTGCGGACGTGTGTCCTCGGGGGGCTACCGGCCGGGCGGGCCGGCGGGGCCGCCCGTGATGCCCAGCAGCAGCGGCCCGGTCGGGGCGGCGACCAGATCGGTCACGGTCAGCGGGTCCAGGGTCGCGAAGAAGGCCTCCTGGGCCCGGCGCAGCGCGCCGCGCAGCAGGCAGGCGGACCGCAGCGGGCAGGGTTCGCCGCCCTCGCAGTCGACCACGTCGCCCGCGCCCTCCAGCTCCCGCACCACCCCGCCGACGGAGGCGGCCCGGCCGGCGGCGGTCAGGGTCAGCCCGCCGCCCCGGCCGCGCCGGGCCTCGACCAGCCCCAGGTGCTGGAGCCGGGCCACGACCTTGGCGGTGTGGGTGTACGGGACCTCCATGGTCGCCGCCACCTCCCGGGTGGTCGGCAACTCCTCGCGCTCGACCGCCAGGCGCATCAGGACGCGCAGGGCGAGGTCGGTGAATCGGGTCAGCCGCATGTCCCGAGGATAGAAAACTTGCATCCAGGACTCAAATTAAGACGCGGGCAGGCGGCGCGGCAGGTGTGGGACGGGCCCGCCGAGGCTGGCCGAAACTCGCCGGTCGCGGCGGGTGTCGAGCGCCAACCCCGGAGCTTGCCCACACCCACACGGAGTAGTCCCACCCTTTTGTGTAATGGTCCGCCCACCCTCCGCGCTGAAAGGCTTCTGCTCTCGGGTCATCCATGTGATCGAAAGGGAACGAGATGTCGGTCCAGGCAGGTTCCGAATCCCGCGACGCCCAGGCGCAGCAGCAGCGCAGCCTCGGTACCGCGGCCGCCCGGAACTTGGCGAGCACCACCAAGTCCGCGCCGCAGATGCAGGAGATCACCTCCCGGTGGCTCCTCAAGGCGCTCCCGTGGGTTGGGGTGCAGGGCGGCACGTACCGGGTCAACCGCCGGCTGAGCTACACCGTCGGCGACGGCCGCGTCACGTTCGTCAAGACCGGGGACCAGATCCAGGTCATCCCCGCCGAGCTGGGCGAACTGCCCCTGCTGCGGCACTACGACGACCTCGACGTGCTGACCGAACTCGCCCAGCGCTGCCGCCGGCGCGACTTCCGACCCGGCGAGGAGCTGACCTCCTTCGGCAGCCGCGCCGAGGAGGTCTTCCTCCTCGCCCACGGCCGCATCGAGCAGGTCGGCCCCGGCCCGTACGGCGAGGACGCCGTGCTCGCCACCGTCGCCGACGGCGCCTACTTCGGCGAGCAGAGCCTCACCGACGACGAGGCCATCTGGGAGTACACCGCCCGCGCCGCCACCGCCGGCACCGCCCTGGTCCTGACCCGGCAGGACTTCCTGGCCCTGGCCGAGCGCGCCGACTCCCTCGGCGCCCACCTGCGGCAGGCGCGCAGCCTCCCGGCGCAGCGCACCAACGCCTACGGCGAGGCCGCCGTCGACCTCTCCGCCGGCCACGTCGGCGAGCAGGTGCTCCCCGGCACCTTCGTCGACTACGAGCCCAGCCCGCGCGAGTACGAACTGAGCATCGCCCAGACCGTGCTCAAGGTGCACACCCGCGTCGCGGACCTCTACAACCACCCGATGAACCAGACCGAGCACCAGCTGCGGCTGACGGTCGAGGCGCTGCGCGAGCGCCAGGAGCACGAGATGGTCAACAACCGCTCCTTCGGCCTGCTCCACAACGCCGACTACGACCAGCGCATCCAGTCCCACGACGGCGTGCCCAGCCCCGACGACATGGACCAGCTGCTCAGCATGCGGCGCGGCTCCAAGCTCTTCCTCGCCCACCCCAAGGCCATCGCCGCCTTCGGCCGCGAGTGCAACAAGCGCGGGATCTACCCCGACCCGGTCGAGATCGACGGGCAGTACGTCACCGCCTGGCGCGGCGTGCCGATCTTCCCGTGCAACAAGATCCCGGTCAGCGACGCCCGGACCACCTCCATCCTGTGCATGCGCACCGGCGAGGACGACCAGGGCGTCATCGGCCTGCACCAGCCGGGCATCCCGGACGAGCTCGAGCCGAGCCTGTCGGTCCGCTTCATGGGGATCAACGAACAGGCGATCATCTCCTACCTGGTCACCGCCTACTTCTCCGCCGCCGTGCTGGTGCCGGACGCCCTCGGAGTCCTGGAGAACGTGGAGATCGGACGCTGGCGCTGAGCGCGGCGGACGGGACGCGCGTCATGACGACGACCGAGACGGGTACCGGGGGCCACGAGGCGGCGGCCCTCCTGGAGCGCACGCGGGAGACCGTCGAGCCCGAGCTGCGCCGGACGGTCCGCGAACTCCCGGGCCAGATGCGCCGGGTCGCGGCCTACCACTTCGGCTGGGAGCGGGCCGACGGCCTGCCCGGGCCCCGCGGCCCGGGCGGCGGCAAGGCCATCCGGCCCGCGCTGGTGATGGCCGCCGCCCAGGCGCTGGGCGGCAAGGGCGAGGAGGCGGTGCGCGCGGCGGCGGCCGTGGAGCTGGCGCACAACTTCACCCTGCTGCACGACGACATCATCGACGAGGACTCCCGGCGCCGCGGCCGGCCCACCGCCTGGACCGTCTTCGGGATCCCGGACGCCCTCCTCGCCGGGGACGCCATGCTGGCGCTGGCCCTGCGCTGGCTGGCCGAGGACCCGCATCCGGCCGCCGCCCGGGCCTCGTCCCGGCTGGCCGCCTGCATCGTCGAGCTGTGCGCCGGACAGCAGGCGGACTGCGCCTTCGAGGAGCGGACCGAGGTCTCCCTCGAGGAGTGCCTGGCCATGGCGACGGCCAAGACCGGGGCGCTGCTCGGCTGTTCCTGCGCCCTGGGCGCGCTGTACGCGGGCGCGGGGGAGGAGGAGGTCGCGGCGCTGGACGCCTTCGGGCGCGAGGCCGGACTGGCCTTCCAGCTCATCGACGACCTGATCGGCATCTGGGGGGACCCCGAGCACACGGGCAAGCCCGCCGGCGCCGACCTCGTCGCCCGGAAGAAGTCCCTGCCGGTGGTGGCCGCCCTGACATCGGGCACCCCGGCGGGGGCGGAGCTGGCCGAGCTGTACGCCGGGCCGATGACCGGTCCGGACGTACGGCGGGCCGCGGACGCGGTGGAGCGGGCCGGCGGGCGGGACTGGGCGCAGATCCACGCCGCGGACCGGATGGGCCGGGCGGTCCAGCAGCTCCAGCGGGCGGTGCCCGACCTGACGGCGGCCGGCGGGCTGCTGTCCCTGGCGGAGTTCGTCACCCGCCGCACCAGGTAGTTCCGCCCGGAGGCCGGGGTGCGCGACCGTTTCAGGTCAGCCGCCCCGGTCTCCGGCGTGCGCCAACTCTAGGATCACTCCTGCATGTTGACCGTGGTACTCGAGTGATGCATGAGTGAAGGGCAGAGAGCTGTGGCGCTGGAGATACGTCAGGCGGGGCCGGCCGACCGGGACACGGTCGCGAAACTGCTGGACGAGGCCTTCCAGGACGACCCCGTGAGCAGCTGGGTCTTCCCCGACCCGGCGCACCGCCGGAAGGTGCACGGCGCGTTCCTGGGCGTGTTCGTGGACGTCACCCTCGCGGAGGGCCGGATCGACCTCGCCGCCGACGGCTCGGCCGCCGCGCTCTGGCTGCGGGTCCCCGCCGGCGAGCACGAGGAGGAGGTCGACGTACCCGCCCTGATGCGGGAGACCGCCGACCCCGACAACGAACGCTGCGAGCTGGTCGGCCGCCTGATGGGCGAGATCCACCCGACCCACGAGGAGCACGAGTACCTGCTGATGATCGCCGTGGACCCGGCCCGGCAGGGCGAGGGGCTGGGCACCGCCCTGATCCAGCCGGTGCTCGACCGCTGCGACCGCGAGGGCGTGGCCGCGTACCTGGAAGCCAGCAGCGACCGCAGCCGCCCGCTGTACGAGCGGCTGGGCTTCGACTTCACCGGTGTCCCGGTGCAGCTGCCGGACGGGCCCCGGATGTGGCCGATGTGGCGCAAGCCGCGCGGCTGAGCGCGCCGCGCGGCCGGACCCGGGCAGCACCCCGGGTCCGGCCGCCCCGGTCCCGGAGTGGGGTCCGGGACCGGGCCCGCTACTTCGTGGCGGCGGCGGCCAGGCCGTACCGCCACAGCGAGTCGACGCGGGAGCGCTCGGCCGAGTTCGGGTACGCGTTGGTGCAGGAGGTGCCGGGGCCGCCGCCGGACATCAGCTCGCTGCACGGACCGGAGTAGTGGTCCGGCAGGCCCAGCACGTGGCCCGTCTCGTGGGCGGTCACGCGGGTGGAGTTGTACTGCTGGTTCTGCGCGTAGTCGAGGAAGATGTAGCCGCTGCCGTGGCCGTCGGTGCTGGCGTACGAGCCGCGCGAGTCGTTGCCCTCGTAGTACGCGAAGTCGTACCCGCTGCTGGATTCGGCCAGCTTCACATTGGCCACCGAGCCGTTCCATATCTGGGCACTGCGGGATATGACGCTGCGGAAGCTCGGGGCGTTGCGGGTGCTGTAGTAGACGGTGACCGAGGCGGCCCGCGGGTTCGCGGCCCGCTTGGCGGCCACGGACTTCAGGACGGCCTGGTAGAAGGCGCGGTTGGCGGCCGCGTTCTCCTGGGAGTGGGCGTACGCCGCGTAGCTCGCGGCGGATCCGGTGGTGGCGGCGGGTGCCGGGGCGGCGCCGGCGGTGGGGGCGATGCCGAGGGCGGCGGCGAGGCCGATGCCGATGGCGGAGGCGAGCGCCGTCTTGCGGGCGTGGCTCATGGGGGGTCCTCCAGGTTCCGGTGCGGGGGGTGGGTCGTTCGGTACCGGAGTGTGCGGGACCGGATGGGGCGCGCGGATGATGCCAGCCGCCGATAGGGCGGGGCTATCACCTGCGGACGGGTACCCTTCGTCAACTGCCGTGAAAATGGCGGAAAGAGGTGGTTCACCGGTGGTTGGTGTGTCTCAAGATGCCGCCCTACGCTCGGGACATGGAGCTCGAGGTGAGGCATCTGCGCGCCGTGTGCGCCATCGCCGAGACCGGCAGCCTGCACAAGGCCGCCCGGTTGCTGGGCGTGAGTCAGCCCTCCCTGACCACCCAGCTGCGGCGGATCGAACGCGCCCTGGACGGTGAGCTGTTCCTGCGGGAGCGCACCGGCTGCCGGCCGACGCCGCTGGGGCGGGCGGTGCTCGGCCGGGCGCGGCCGGTGCTGGACGGGATGGCGGCGCTGGTCGCCGAGGCGCGCACGGCCGCGCTGGGGCCCCGGCTGCGGATCGGCTCCACGGCCAGCCGGGCCCTGCCGGGGTGGCTGCGCCGGCTGCGGCGCCGGCTGCCGGAGGCGGAGACCTCGCTGCTGGTCGACGTCTCCGCCAACGCGCTGCTGCGGATGGTGGCGGCGGGGCAGTTGGACGTGGCCTTCGTGCACGAGGTCGAGGGGTGTCCGCTGCGGATCCCGACCGGGCTCGAGCTGTGGGTGCTGGTGGAGCGGGAACCGCAGTTCGTCTCACTGGCCCGGGACCATCCGGCGGCCGGTCAGGAGGTCGTGGACCTGGCCGACCTGGCGGGGGACCGGTGGATGGTCGACCCGTCGGTGGACGGCGAATGGGCCGGGCTGCGGCGGGTCCTGGCGGGGGCCGGGCTGGACCCGCCGTACCTGCACGGGGACTACCACACGGCTGCGGCGCTGATCGCGACGGGGGAGGCGGTGGCGCCCTGCCAGCCCACCTCCCTGCCGCGGGCGGACATGGCGGTCCGCCCCCTCCGGGGCGACCCGCTGGGCGTCCGCCTCCTGTTGGCGGCCCCGCCGGGTGCGGGTGCCGACCTGTACGCGGACCTCCGCGCGGCCTATCGCGAGTCCGCCCTCCGCGCCGACGCCTACCGCACCTGGCTCTCCCACCAGAACAGCCCCCTCCTCCAGACCCCCTGACGGACTCGGCGCTTGTTGCCCGTCGCCGGGGACAGCCCGCCCCGCCGTGGCCCGGCGCCGGCCTTACCGGCGTCGCCCCCGCCCGGCGCCCCTGTGCGGGGCGATCCCAACGCCGTCGGCGTCCGGCCTACGCAGCCTTGCGCCCCGTCTCGAGCAATCCCAGCCGCGCCGGCGCTTGAGGCGACCGTCGCGGAGCGGCGGTGCGGGGTTCGGGGCGGAGCCCCGCTGTCCCCTTGCCAGCCTCGCTGGGGGTACCTCCCAGCGGTAGCTGGGGGAGTTCGAGGCGCGGGGGCTCCGGGGGCGGCCGCCCACCGGTTTCGGGAAGGGGCGGGGTGGGGCCGGCTCCGCGCAGCGGCCGGGCCCGGGCCCGGAACCCGCGCCTCAAACGCCGGCGGTAG